>CBJMBI010000291.1:0-5458 GCA_966427955.1 uncultured Ktedonobacterales bacterium | reverse complement strand
GTTTTTAGGCATGGCAGCGGTTTGAGATAGGGCAAGGGACTTTCTTTGGCTGGTAGTCCATATTCGTCGAAGAGTCCACCATGACATGGGCATTGGAACTGTCCAGTTTTGCTGTCCCACCTGAGAGTACAACCCATGTGGGTACAACTGGCTGACACTGCAATGACTGGCTCCTTATCTTTATCGTTGTCATCATTGAGTCTGACATAGTAGGTGATCGTATCTGTGCTAAATTTGGTAGCCTGGGTTGTGAGTTGTGTGAGTGGGGCGACAAATTGCCATGTCGTAGCACAGGTGGGAATCAGTTCTTCTTGCTTGTAAGTAGTTGGTTGCGGCGGCTGAGACTTATCCATCATGGTTCCAGCGCCGATGCCAACAGCTAGTGAAGCGGCGGCAACAGCGCCATGAGCCAATATCTTGCGCCGTGACATAAAGCGAGCCTTACGTGGATGCTCTGAGGGTGTGCTTGCTTTGGGAGCTGGTGATGGTTGCTGCTGCATGGCTAGCTGCTGATGTTCACTCTCGTCCTGATCGGTTTGGTGAGCTTGAGTAGGTCTCTCTTTTTGATCCGGTGATTCAACCTCCTGGCTGATTGAGAGCAAGCGTTCTTGTAGAGTTGTGATAAAGTCGGGACATGGTTGGGAGGCTTCGGAGACTGCAGGCGAGGTGGAATGAAAGAGCACTGCCATACGATAAATTCGAGCCTGTTCAGGGGTAAGATTAAGAGGGAGATGAGCAGCTTGCTCAGTCTGCAAATCTTCAATGTAATGCTCTAATTCAAGATAGTCTGCAAAGTGATCTTGATCTTCGTCCATCATACTTAGTTACCACCTGTCAAGTTCCATAAAAAGTGTCACTCCCTTTATTGGCAACTCGTTCGAACAACTTGAGGGTCAAGCTCTGCTGCACGTTTGAGCGCACGAAACTGTAATACCTTGACGTTCGCTTCCGTTAATCCCAAGCGTTGAGCCGTCTCTTTAATAGAGAGATTATAAAGGAAGCGGCAGGTTAGCACTTCACGATAGTTATTAGGTAATGCTGCTAAGATACGTTGTACGCGTGCTGCCGTATACATGTGTTCAGTGCTCCCAGACTCCCGGGAGTTTGTGCCCTCATCGGCTGGACCCTCCCAACCAGTGTTGAGTAGTTCATCTAGAGAACTAGAGGATATACGATAGTGAGCACGCCAGTAGTCTGCAATAGTAGTACGCGCAATTTGGAGGAGCCACTTCTGGATACTGAGGGGATTACGCTCCTGATCAAGATGGCGTACAGCCTTCATAAAAGTCTGAGAGGTTAGGTCCTCAGCTTCTTCGCGATTACCCACTTTACTGTAAATATATCGATAGATCAGGTGAATATTCTCCTGATAAACTGTTTGAAAGTCTTGCACACCCAGGCTCTCCTGCCGGTGTCCTTCCCACTGTTCACATGATAAGGGTTGATCATACAGCGCTGTCACACATTGCGTCTTGTAATAATGACAAGAGTGGGTTACAGGATCACTCTACACGATGCTGATAAAAATTTGAATGGCTTGAGAATGTGCCATTTTATAATATTCTTTTTATATACTATTTTACCAATTAAATAAGATATGCTAAATAAATGATTGAAATGAGTAGTTAACTTTAAGTATCTTCACAGTATAGGTAAAAGTCAACTTCGCAATTTCACAATCTGACGTGGCTGTTTGCATGTCCTCCTTGGCTGCAATATAATATGATGTGGTCAGCGTTCAAGCATCTCTGAAGCTGTCGACGTTGGTCCTCTAAGATCCTACAGAATCGAGGGAAAGATGTATAAAGGTCAATCTGGTATGTGGTCCTGGCTATTTCATCGCGTGTCAGGGCTTGCTATCCTCTTATTTTTACTGATTCATATTGTTGATATTTCAATGCTTAGCTTTGGCCCGGCTGTTTATAACAACAGTATCTTGTTGTTTGATCAGTGGGAAGTGCGGCTACTGTCTTTGTCATTGATTGCGGCCATTCTCTACCATGCGTTCAATGGCATACGTGTAATCCTGATTGACTTCTGGTCCAAGGCGGTGAGATACCAGAAGGTGTTGTTTGCTATTGTGATGGTTGTGACAGTTGTTTTGTTCATTCCCGCTGCTTACTTCGTGATGGGGCCCGTGCTCTCCTGGTTTATTCATGTCCCCGTTGCCAGTGCTGGCCATTAAGTATTCTCTGCAAAATGCACCTAGTATCATTCCAATTGGAGGAACCCATTCATGTTGCGTATTTCAACCGGATTTGGTCCACGCCCGGCGGGTGGTGGGTTTGAGACTTTTTCCTGGTATTTCTTTCGCATTTCTGGTGTTATTCTGATTTTTTTGGTCATTGTCCACCTGATTGTTATGCATGTGACAACTGATGTGCGCTGTACAACTTATATGTTTGTGTCAATGCGCTATTCGAATCCCTTCTGGCGGCTCTTCGACTGGCTGTTGCTGACGTTGGCTTTGACACATGGTCTGAATGGTCTGCGCGTAGTTATTGATGACTATGTGCGTTCTGCTAGCGCCCGTGTTTGGTTGCAGTCGATTGTAGGTGTGCTGTTGTTGGTCTTTTTTATGCTCGGAACCATTACTTTAATTACGTTCCAGCCAGTGCCAGCAGCGCAGCAAGGGGTTCAATGTGTTGCTGCTCCTACTAAGTAGTGGTGGACGCGATCCCCGAGGGGGATACGGTAAATAAGGATAAGGATTGATTATGTACCATAAATTTGATGTTGTGATTGTTGGCGCTGGCGGTGCAGGCTTAATGGCGGCAATGCAGTTGCCCAATGCCAGTGTCGCTGTGTTGACGAAAGTCTATCCTACGCGCTCGCATACAGGGGCGGCTCAAGGCGGTGTGGCTGCTGCACTAGGTAATCAGGAAGAGGATCACTGGAAGTGGCATATGTACGATACCGTCAAGGGCGGTGACTATCTAGTGGATCAGCCGGCTGCGGAGGTCCTGGCACGTGAGGCTATTGATGCTGTGTATGAATTAGAGCATCGTGGCCTACCTTTCAATCGCACGAAGGATGGACGCATCGATCAGCGGCGCTTCGGTGGGCATACTCGTAACTTCGGTGAGGGTCCTGTCCGTCGTTCTTGCTATGCTGCTGACCGTACAGGACATATGATCTTGCAGACGATGTATCAAAATGCGATCAAGAATCAGGTGCGCTTCTTCAATGAATTTCTTGTTCTTGATCTGCTGATCAATGATGGTTGTGCTTGTGGGGTTGTTGCGTTGGAGATACGCTCTGGTGAGATCCATACTTTCCATGCTAAGTCAATTTTGTTTGCTACTGGTGGCTATGGGCGTGCTTGGCGTGTGACTAGTAATGCCTTTGCTTGTATGGGCGATGGCATGTCGATTGCTTATCGTCGAGCAGTTCCGCTGCAAGATATGGAGATGTACCAGTTCCATCCCACTGGTATCTATAAGGTGGGGGTTCTGCTGAGTGAGGCGGCACGCGGTGAAGGGGGTAAAGTGCTCAATGGTAAGGGCGAGTATTTTATGGCACGCTATATGCCTACGCTAAAAGATCTGGCACCGCGTGATATCGTCTCCCGCTGTATTGTGCAGGAGATCAAAGAGGGACGTGGCGTGGATGGTAAGGACTATGTGTATCTGGATCTGCGTCACTTGGGTGCGAAGGTGATCACTGAGAAACTGCCTGATATCACAGACTTTGCCCGTAATTATCTGGGTGTTGAGCCGATTACTGAGCCTGTACCAATTCAGCCTACTGCACACTATGCGATGGGTGGTATTCCAACAGATTTAGATGCGAGAGCGGTGGTAGATGCGAAGAATACGCCGCTACCGGGCTTCTATGCTGCTGGTGAGGTAGCCTGTGTTTCGGTACACGGGGCCAATCGTTTGGGAACGAACTCGTTGGTTGACTTGATTGTATTTGGACGACGTGCGGGCAAACACATGGCCAAGTTTATTGCTGAGAATAGTCATGTTCCGCTTCCCGCGGAGCCAGAGGCGTTTGCTAGAGAGCAGGTTGATAGGCTCTATAGCTCGACTGGTGGGGAATCTGCAGCACGTATCCGCAACGAGTTGCAGTCGGAAATGATGGAGCATGTATTTGTGGAGCGTACTGACAAGGGTCTGCGTCATGCTCTCGATGCCATTGCAGGCTTACAGGAAGCGTACCAGAGGGTGCAGATGCAGGATAAGGGCAAGCGCTTCAATACCGAGTTGGTTGAGGCCATTGAGCTGGGCTTTCTCCTAGATTGTGCGGAGGCAACCATTCATGGTGCACTTGCACGTCAGGAAAGTAGGGGCGCTCACTATCGGCTCGATTACCAGAAGCGCGATGATGCCAACTGGCTGAAGCATACACTGGCTTATAGAGGTACCAAGGCGCATGACGTACGCTTAGATTATAAAGCTGTGGCTATGGTTGATGATCCAGTATTCAAGCCTAAAGAGCGCAAATACTAGTAGGAGACGATAATGAATATTGTAGTACGCATTAAGCGCTATGATCCAGAGCAGGATACGAAGCCGTACTGGGCTGAATACTCTGTCGAGGCCGATCCCATTGATCGTTTGCTGGATGCCCTCAATACTATCAAATGGACGATGGATGGTACGTTGACTTATCGTCGTTCGTGCGCACATGGGGTCTGTGGTTCGGATGCCATGCGGGTCAACGGGCGCAACCGTCTAGCCTGTAAAGTGCTGATTCGTGATGTTGGTTCAAAAGTGACGATCGAGCCAATGCTAGGTTACCCAGTGATCAAAGATCTTGTCGTGGACATGGACCAGTTCTTTGAGAAGTACAAATCGGTCAAGCCCTATTTGATCAATCATGACAATGAGCCTGGAACGGAGCGTTTGCAGAGTCCCGAGCAGCGGGAGCGCTATGACGAGGGAACGAAGTGTATCCTCTGTGGTGCCTGTACGGGTTCGTGCCCATCGATCTGGGGAAATCCGGACTGGGTGGGACCTGCTTCGATTGTCAATGCCCACCGCTTCATCTTCGATAGCCGCGATCAAGGAGCGGCAGAGCGCTTGCAGATTCTGGGCAAGCGTGAGGGGGTTTGGCGCTGTCGAACCATCTTCAACTGTACGGATGCCTGCCCGCGTGGCATTCCCGTAACGGATCTAATCCAGCAGGTCAAGCGTGCAATTGTGTATAATGGGACAGAGGAAGCTTAGCTCTCTGTTATAAAACGATATGAATAGGGATGAGAAGGCAGGAATCACTGCCTTCTTGTGCCATCTAGGCACGTCTTGCGGGGCTGCTAATCATCCAATTGAACAAGTGCGTGAAGATTGCGTGCACCATGTACAACACGGACAATTTCAACTCCGTTATTTATATGTCGGTATAAGATGAGATAGTTCTTAACAGGAAAATAACGTAAATCTGGCATGATATCTGGTCTTGCCATACCGAGATACTTGTTTTCGGCAAGCAGCACAAAGTTTTCGTTCAGGGT
>CBJMBI010000290.1:0-5485 GCA_966427955.1 uncultured Ktedonobacterales bacterium | reverse complement strand
ATGAACCCGTTCGAGAGAATAACCAAACGAGATCACACTATTCCTGAAATAGATTTGCGACAGGGACACAGTATTGCCTACTCGCGAAGTATAACCACACGTATCATGCAGTTGGCAGACGCTAATATACAAGGCAATGTGCATGGTGGAGTCATTATGCGTATGGTTGATGAAGCTGCTGCTATTGTTGCCATCAAGCACAGTCATCGTCCTACTGTAGTAACGGCAAGAGTGGAGAGATTTGATTTTCTAGCTCCCGCCTTTATCGGAGATGTTGTCTCCGTCCACTGCGAACTACATTTCGTTGGACGAACAAGCATGGAGATTTGGATTGAGGTAACAGCTGAAAATTTGATCACCAGAGAAGTACGCAAGATCGCCAATAGCTACGTCATCTATGTGGCATTAGATGAAAATCGAAAACCTACTCCAGTCCCCCCACTTGTGCCAGCCAATGATGAGGAGAAATTGCTTATAGAACGCGCACATACCCGCCGTGCACTCAGACAGAAGATAGCTGAGGAATTTAAGTCGCTACAGGAAGCAGAACATTAAGAAGAGGTTATCTTATTATCTCATCCATATATGTTCCACTAGATATCCTTGCCAAAGACGTGACAGTACCCCATAAAAAAGGTTATAATGATACCATTACGGATAGCTATTCGTTCTCTAAGAAAAATGGATATCCGCGATCGCAAGAAGATATAGTTATTCAGCTTGATAGAGGCCACGAACAGAAATGAAGCCTGGACGAGCAGAACAACTTGAGTATATTCTTGGAAATATTGCGGTTGGTGTGGCTATCCTCGACCCCACCAACCTGTCTATTTTCTATGTTAATTCATACCTTCATTCATTGCTGGACGAACCCTGGAGTTCACAGGACCTCAGCCAGCATAGTGTTGCGAAGGTCATCCCTCCCAAACTCGCCGCTCGAGTCATCCCACTCCTTCGACATGTTGCAGAAAGCAAAGAGTCCATCCACCATAGTGAGGTTCCATATGAAGGCTTTCTGGAAAGCCGAGGACGTACCTACTGGCGCGTCACAGTAGAGTATAAGTCCAATTTTAGGGAGATAGAAGATTGTCTCCCCGCACTGCTTGTTACCATTGAGGATGTAACTACAACTGTTCGCTCACGCCTGCATCTGAATGCCATTCACTATATTACATCGGCCATTGCTGGCCCATCTTCACTTCATCTCGTACTTGAGCGCATCTTGCAAGCTCTTCACGAGATGGTAGGGTCAAAACGCTGTGCCGTCTTTCTTATGGACCAGTCTATTCCAAGCACAGAAATGTACCCTTGGGGACAAGAAGAGATCTCACATCTTCGCGTGGATCTCCCCCACAATGCCACTATGGCTGCTCAACACGGCGTTCATCAACAATCACAAGGCTGGCGTCCACAGGTCAATGAACGCACCCTTCTTGGTAGAGCTGTGAGCGAACGCCGCACTATCATTATCACTGACACCAGTACGACACCAGAGATCGAACTTCCGCTCCTGGACAAAAATGGTCTTCCTTGTCGCCCTGGCTCGGTACTCTGTGTGCCCATTTTTGAGCCACGTATCGAGCCAACTTCTACGATCACGCTTAATGAGCAAACCGAAACCGTTCCCGCCAATACCAACACTGTCCTGGGAACCATCGAGGTCTACCATCGTCGGGCACGCGGCTTTCCCGCTGAAGAGGTAGATCTGCTGGAACGCTTCGCTCAACAAGCTGGTTTGGCCATTCAAAACGCTCGCCTCTTTCGTAGCATCGACCATCTGGCACGTGCAGCTAGCCGTCAAGCACATCAGAAGGAAAATATCATGCAAGCCATCCCCGATAGCGTTGTTATCTACGATCCCCACTGGCGCATCACTGATATGAATCATGCTGCAAGAACTCTCTTTGGTTGGTCGGATGATGTTATTGGTCTCTCTCCTTTAGAGGCTCTCAAGCGCGGTTCCGCCACATTCCATCCAAACTTTGCGCAGATCCCCGACCCGATTGCAACATTACAGCAACGCGCCTTACAAGGACAAACTGATGAGTTTAAAATCATTGGCTCCAATGGTCGAGCATATACTATGAACTGTACGTACACTCCCATCCGCGATGACCACGGTGAAATCTTTGCCTTTCTGACCATTTACCATGACGTAACCGAAGAAGTTGCTGCCCGGGAGCGTATTGAAGCTGAAGTGATTGAGCGAACAGCAGAACTCAAACAACGCAATGATGCACTTCTACAGATCAAAGCAGCACAAGATCTAACCAATGCGCGTATGGCTTTACTCCTGAAATATCTTCCTTCAGGAGTAATTCTAGTAAACGCACAAAATACAGCGATTAACTTAATCAATCGTCAAGCAGTGCAGTTATTACAAAGCCTTGGTGCACCATTAGAACCTCTCGATGACCCCGATGAAGCTAGCCAACGGGCAATTGGTATGAACTGTGAGCAATTATTACGCCCTCTCTCCACCCGTAGACCCAATGGGACCCTCATGCCTTATGAAGAGCACCCGTTGCATCAAGCTCTAACCTTTGGGAAAACTACCGAAGCAGAGTTGCAAATGGTCAGAACTGATGGGCAGACTATCTTTCTGCTCGTCAATACAGCTCCCCTGCGTGCACGTGATGATACTGTCTCTAATGCTATTCTTGTTTTCCAGGACATCACTAGGATTAAGGCCCTTGAGCGTGCACGTGAAGATTTCTTTACGACGATGGCTCATGAACTAAAAACCCCATTGGCTAACATCCGTGCCCACCTCAGTGCTCTCTTGGCACGCGACCTGGAGTGGTCCAGTGAAGAACAATACGACTTCTTACAGACCGCAGATGAACAGGTTGAACGGCTAGTCGGTATGATTAATCACTTCCTAGATGCTTCACGTGTTGAAGCTGGGGCATTACGTCTCGCACTGGAGCCCATTTTTATACCGGAGCTTTTTGAAGATTTGCAGGACCGCCTTGCCGCATTGATTACCTCCTCAGATCGTCGATTGCAGATCAATCAGCTCTTATCGTTGCCAGCTGTTGTCGGGGATTACGAGCTGATCATGAGCGTCCTCACCAATCTTATTAGTAACGCTTTCCGCTATGCCCCTGAGGGCGATGCTGTTCAGCTTAGTGCCAAAACACTGCACTCAGAACAGGATCCACAAGAGACTGTGGCCATCAGACTCAGTGTCACTGACCGAGGACCTGGCATTAGCGTTGAACAACAGGCAACACTCTTCACGCGTTTTAGCACTTTCGCAGCTATGCACCGTCCTTCAGTTCATCGACCAGGACAACCAGTTGCAGAATGGCCTCGCAGAATGAGCAAAACTCCACGCTGGAGCCCTACAACTGGCTTGGGCCTTTATATCAGCCAAGGCATTCTCGAAGCTCACGGAAGTAAATTAACACTGACAAGCAATCCAGGTCAGGGGACAACTTTCTCCTTCATTCTCCCTGTGTTTAAAGGCAAACCCGAACAGAGCTATCAACCAGACGAAAGCCAGACTTTCTTTCTGGAGGAGAGTTAATAACATGATAGGTACCGATAAAAAGGTTCGTATTCTGTGTGTTGAAGATGACCCGCAAATGCGAACATTTCTCCTAGCTCAATTCAAAGCTCGCGGCTTCCATGCTCAAGCAGTGCGCGATGGTGCCCAAGCCATTGATCTAGCTGCCATCTTCCAGCCACAACTGGTCTTACTCGATCTCTCACTGCCTACACTCGATGGCTTAACATTTCTACGCCGCCTACGTGAATGGAGTAGCGCCCCAGTCATTATCCTTTCCGCCCACGATGAAGAACCAGTGAAAATTAAGGCACTTGACCAGGGAGCCGATGATTATCTTACCAAACCGTTTAGCCTCAATGAATTACTGGCTCGAGTCCGTGTTGCCTTGCGCCGCGCTGAAGAAATAGGGCGTTTACGCAATAGTGTTGCAAGCAATGAGCCACAGCGCTCTGTCTATCGCTGCGGTGGTGAGAATGGGCTGATGGTTGACTTTGCCCACCGCGTCGTACGCTCTGGTGGCCAAGAGGTCCATCTTACACCCACTGAGTATGATCTGCTGCGTGAACTCACCCGCAATGCCGGTAAAGTCCTGACGCATCGCGAACTGCTACAGCGCGTATGGGGACCAGACTATAGTGGCGAGAATACCTACCTGCGTACATTTATCCGTCACCTGCGCCGCAAGCTCGAACCAGACCCTTCACAACCACGCTTCTTACTCAATGAGCTAGGCGTCGGCTACCATGTCCCGCCGGCTGACGTGGATACATCAGCCTTAACCAATTGAATATGCCAAACTGTCCCTCTTTCCCCCTAGAGAAATGGGTGAATATCTGTTAATGTGTCCTAGAGCACAGTTAGCCAAAAGAGGAAGGTACAACGCATCCTCAAGATAAACCCAAGCAATATTTCCACAACCCCCAAAAATTCACACGATTTTAACACTCAGCCGTAAATTTTCACGAGTTTATCACTACTTATGGAGTAATCTCTTTAATAGAGGTCGGTGACAGATCCGCTGACAAATTGCTACACCTATACAGCGGAAGCGGGGTATTAACTCTCCATTAGCAAGCCTATCTCAGAAATGGGGTAGGATTGTAAGAGAATCCCCGTTTGGGATTGCAAAAAGCGTTCTTAGTCAAAACGGTTCTACTCAAAAGGCACCTGAGCATCAGACAAAGGAGCGCAGTGAAAATGTTGATGAGCTTATTGAATGAATAGGCATGGAACAGCAGCCAATGCCGGCTCGGTGTTGGCAGATCCAAGCCAGCAGTCAGATGTACGGCGGCAAAACATTCAACGTATACTAGTGGTCGAAGATGATCCTACACTTGCTGCTTTGGAAGTTGAAGTTCTAACAGCTCATGGCTATACCGTTGTCACTGTGCACAGTGGAGAACTTGCCATTACAACACTTCGTCATCTTATCCCTGATCTTGTTGTGCTTGATCTTGAACTCACAGGCAATCTGAATGGTTGGGAGGTTTTCCAAGAATTGCGTGCTATCGCCGATATCCCTGTACTCATTACATCAAGTTTAGTCTCAGTAAGAACATACATGCGTGATAGTGGCGAAACACGCTGCACCCTGGATCATTTACCCAAACCATATCCAATGCAGACACTTCTCAAGCGTGTCAAACGCATGTTGCCGATGACCTCCTGAAGCATTCTTAACCTTCAGATGGTACTCCCGCTTTGACTAGCTTCATACAAGCAAGTCAGAGCTAACTGAAACAGCAAGTCTGCTGTACAGCCTTCGAGTAGCACTGATGGAAGAATAAATAAGGAATGGCAGTTGTTTTCAGCCTAGAAGGAGATGCATATGAATAGCCGCAAAGAAGATCACGAAATTCTACGTAAAAATGGATTTGCAGAAAATGAGGTACGTCTATTAAGCAAGCTCCGCCTCGACTACAACGAGAAAGAGGTACGCCAA
The DNA here is from genome assembly GCA_966427955.1 of uncultured Ktedonobacterales bacterium. Classification (GTDB taxonomy): domain Bacteria; phylum Chloroflexota; class Ktedonobacteria; order Ktedonobacterales; family Ktedonobacteraceae; genus DASYAN01. The sequence continues at coordinate 29 of CBJMBI010000290.1, read as the reverse complement.
GCCTTGGCTGATCGCCGCCGCCTTGAATT
>CBJMBI010000289.1:0-5487 GCA_966427955.1 uncultured Ktedonobacterales bacterium | reverse complement strand
AGCCCAGGGTTCTGTTGTTAACTCTGGAAATACCTCCGTCTCGCTCAATCAGAATTCTATCTAAAAAGTAAGGGGAAGGGTAGCTAGTCTCTGATCTTGCTAGTCATCCTCTCAGCACACAGGAGTAGTTTTTTACATGAATAACGACATGAATGCATTCGAACTCAGCGACGAGCAGTTGGCAGAGATCACAGGTGCAGGTTCTAGCCTCGTCAACGTTTCCCCTCAGATTGGTATTAACACCAATATCCAGCTGAACCTTGCCAATGCTCCCACAGTAGGAGTAGCTGTAGGCACAGGGCTAAACCTGAAGGGTGCAAACCTTAATTTGGCCAACCTCGGCCAGCTGGGTAACACCAATAAGCAGTAATTACCCTCCTAAGCATAATGGTAGGTTGATTAAATTGATCAACCTACCATTACTATGTTTAATCAACAATCTAGCAGTGTCCTAGACCTCGCTAACAGCTTACTCACACTTAGAGTCTTCCTTGCTAAAAGTTCAAATAGGACCTTTACTTCTCTTCTCTTTACAGTTGTGTTTATTCTGTATATACTAGGGGCAAGGCATAAATTTCCATATGCGCATCTAGCCAAGCAAATGAACAGAGCGTTTAATGGAGATCTTTATAAAATTGTTTATCTAAATATTATAGAACTATAAAGACGCTATTTGCAAGAATGCTTTATTCTAGAGCTTCTTACAAGGCAAAGGTCAACACAAGAAATGAAAGAAGCATTGGCGTCTAGTAACTGAGATGTGACGTTCTTTTCTTTGTATTTATTGGAGTGCGTCAACCTAAAATTAGCAGTACTATTGGCATTGTCAAGCTAAATTAGGCCGTTTTACAGAAAGCAAAGCAGCCGTTTTCCTATTCTGGAGCAAAGGATGATATCAGCATCTAAAGGCGCAATATTTCGTAAGGAGGCAATCGAGAAGTACGCACGGGGTGCAGACAAAAATGTTCTTCCACAATTTATCTTGCCTCCTGTCTTCATATTCTTATGGTGCCTCCTTGCGCTTTTTGTAAGTGCTGGAGTTACTGCCTGGTTAGGACAGGTTCCGGTATACGCATCCACAGAGGGAGGAATCCTTCTCGACCCAGGTACTTTAGGCAGCACAACCAATGGCGAGATGGCCGCAGTGATCTTTATCCCCAACAGCTCATCTCTGCATTTGCAAGTAGGCCAGCCTGTCAATATGCAGATTGGCCAGACAGGGCCTAAAATCAGTACGGCTATTGGAGCAGTTGAGTCCCAGATTCTCAGCCCAAGTCAGATCCGTAAGGAATTCGCCGTGGCTGTTACTGATCCCTGTATAGTAGTGGTAGTTGCCGTAGAGTCTAACCTTTCATCCTATAGTGGGAGCCCCGTACAAGCGCAGGTCGAGATTGGTTCACGCCGTCTGCTCTCGCTTTTTCCTGGCTTGGACGTTTTGGTGAAAGATACATAAATGCCTGCTCACAAACCTGCGAAACTTAGTTCCCAGTTTGAAGTACACCTGTTACGATCTAGGTTAGCACAATTGAAGCGTAGAGCAGCTATTCCAAGATGTAGACTAGCACTAACTATCCAGATCCGTCTCTTAATCAAACCTGTTGCGCTCTCTTCTCGGAAAGCTGCTCATTGTTCACATGTACTAGAAGTTGTGGTGCTAAAAGTTGAGTGGGTCTTAGTTCCTACTCCTACACCAAGGCCTTTAAGGCTCAGAGAACCAAAAGCAAAACACTTACCACCTACTTCTGAGTATGACCTAGAGATCAGAGAAGAGGATACTGAGCTAGTTCCTGCCATTCGCAAACCTAGGTCACCAACGGTTAGAGCACTTGCGGTCAAACAATCACCAACCATTACCAAACCTGAGTCTCAGGGAGTCAGAGTTGGCAAAGCTGAGCGCCTACCACCCACTCCTGAGCATAAATCCCTAGAGATCGAAGAAGAGGATACTGAGCTGGTTCCTATCATTCGCAAACCTAGGTCTTCAATGGTCAGCAAACCTGAGGCCAAGCAGTCACCAGCCCCTGCTAAGTTAATGTCCTCAGAGATTGTAGATGTAGATGCTAAGCAATTACCAGCCTTTGCCAAGCCAAAATTCCCGGAGGGTGCAGACGTGGATATCAAACGGTTACCAACCAAATCAAAACCAGAGGGTGCAGACCTACAGACTAAAGAGGCAGCAGTCCAACCAAATTTTTCTGGGGTTGCAGACCAGAGGACTCAGCATCTGCAACCCTCTTCGCCAAAATTTCCTGAGGTTGCAGATCTGCAGACCAGACAGATGCGAGCCATTAGCAGACCACTGTCAGCAACAGCTGCAGATCTGATAGCCTATCGTGAGAAACTTGCGACTCAAGAGACCAGACAATTACAAGCCTTTGTTGTTGCAACTCAAGAGCAAGAACGCGCTCAAGCAGCACCTGCTACTCCTGCGACTCCTGCTACTCCTGCTACTCCTGCAACACAGCAGCAGGCAGAGGCAACCCCACTCAAGAAGAGCTTCCAGCTCTGGAGGAAAAGGGTCCCTGTTTTACAACAAATCAGCATGGTCGAGTGTGGAGCTGCCTGTCTCGCTATGTTACTTAGCTATTATGGACGCAAAACCACTATTTCAGAGATCCGTGATCAGTGTGGGTTAGGACGAGATGGACTTTCAGCTCTTAATATTGTTAAGGCGGCACGTAAGTATAATATGCGTGTACGTGCTGTTTCTCTTAAAGAGAATGATTTTCGTTTTGTTACCTTACCTGCCATTGTCCACTGGGAATTCAACCATTTTATTGTCGTTGAACGTTGGTCTCCCAAGTTTGTTGAAGTTGTAGACCCAGCACTGGGCCGCCGGAAACTCTCAGCCGAAGAGTTTGATGCTGGTTTTACTGGCGTTGTCCTTATGCTAGAGCCAGGAGCACATTTCAAACGAGAGAATAAAGTTGCAAAGTTAAGTCTACTAACCTATATGCACAACTACTTCCAACAAGCTCCGGTCTCGGTACTCCAGGTAATTGGTTCCTCACTGCTCTTGCAGCTTCTTGGACTCGTTGTTCCACTTCTTGCTGCGGTTTCTATAGATCAAATTATCCCTTTGAAGATGCTCAGTGCCCTAGATCTCTTCGGACTTGGGATGATCATGATTGTCCTTGCCCAGTTAGTGACTAGACTGTTACGTGCTTCGGTCTTGATCTACGTTCAATCACGCGTTGACATGAGCATGATGCTCAATTTTTTTGAGCACTTAGTGAGCTTACCACAAAAGTTCTTTCTGCAGCGCTCTAGTGGCGATCTATTAGCGCGTGTCCAGAGTAATACAGTCATTCGTGATACGATTAGTAACCAACTCTTCTCAACACTATTGGATGGAACCTTCGTCATCATCTACTTTTCCATCCTTTTAACTCAATCATTGGTATTTACCGCTACCGTCCTAGTAATTGCTGGACTCCAAGTGATTTTGCTCCTATGCACAAATAAACCAATTGGTGAGATGATGAGTCGTGAGTTAGTTGCTGGAGGTAAATCACAGGGCTACATCACAGAAGCGCTGAGTGGTATAAAGACTCTTAAGGCCGCTGGTGCAGAACATCGGATCCTAGAACGTTGGTCTAACCTTTTCATGGAGCAGATGAATGTCTCCATACGTCGCAGTTATCTGGTCTCTGTTATAGACACTTTGATGTCTACTTTCAACCTCTGTGCACCTTTACTGCTTCTGTGGATTGGGACAATACAAGTCATCAATAACGGTATGTCATTAGGCGCCATGCTGGCCCTCAACTCTCTGGCAAGTTCTGTTCTGACGCCCATATCCTCGCTGGTCTCGTCTGGGAAACAACTCCAATTGGTCCGTTCACACTTGGATCGTATTGCCGATGTTGTAGAGGCTGATCCTGAGCAAAATCTTCAATCTGTCTTTCAGCCTCCAAGACTCACAGGCGAAATCCGCCTCGAAGGGGTGCATTTTCAGTACGATCCTAATTCACCCATGGTACTCCAAGATATCAATGTACATATCAAACCTGGACAAAAAGTCGCGCTCGTTGGACGAAGCGGGTCCGGTAAAAGTACATTGGGGAACTTATTGCTCGGCTTGTATCTCCCAACAAAAGGTAATATCTTTTATGATGGTATTCCACTACACACGCTCAATTATCATGAGGTACGCGCACAGTTTGGCGTTGTAACGCAAGAGGCTAATATCTTTGGTGGATCGATTAGAGAAAATATTGCACTCAATTATCCGGATATGCCTCTCGAACATGTTATTAGAGCTGGTCAGCTTGCTGCTATCCATGATGATATTATGCGTATGCCTATGGAGTATGAGACAATGGTTTCAGAGGGAGGTAATGCGCTCTCTGGTGGACAGCGTCAACGACTCGCATTGGCACGTGCGGTAGCACATAGTCCAGCGATCTTGCTCCTCGACGAAGCAACTAGTAGTCTAGATGTTTTGACGGAACGTATCGTTGAACAGAACATTCGTCGGCTTCCATGTACCCAAATTATTATCGCTCACCGACTGAGCACTATTCGGAATGCCGATCTGATTCTGGTCGTAGACCAGGGAAAAATTGTGGAGCGAGGTACCCATGGGCAACTGCTCACACATAGCGGATACTACAGTCAGCTCATACAGAGCCAGTTAGCTAGTGGGGAGATCAAAGATAGTCTTTCTCAGAAGTTACCGACTATTCAAAGATCGTAATCCGTCAAGGTCCCGCAATGCCACCTCATATGGCTCGCGAATGATCCCTCTTTCAGTGATGATGGCAGTAACATACTGGTGGGGCGTGACATCAAAAGCTGGATTGGCAACTGGGACTCCATGGGGTGCTATTGCCACGCCTTTTATGGTTGTTACTTCTTCCTGCTTCCGCTGTTCTACAGGGATATGTTCACCTGATGCTAGTGAGAGGTCAATTGTTGATGTGGGTGCAACGACATAGAATGGGATCTTATGGACGTGGGCAAGCACAGCAACGGAGTATGTTCCAATCTTGTTTGCTACGTCGCCATTGGCTGCAATACGATCTGCACCCACAAAGACAGCTTTGACAATGCCTTGCTGCATAAAGTAGCCGGCCATATTGTCTGTAATGAGCGTAAGTGGAACTCCCTCACGCTGTAGTTCCCATGCAGTCAAACGTGCACCTTGAAGTACTGGTCTGGTCTCATCCACAAGCACATGAATCTTTTTGCCTGCATGGTGAGCAATATAGATAGGAGCTAACGCTGTGCCAATACCAGCCGTTGCAAGTGCACCAGTATTGCAGTGAGTCAAAAGTGTGTCGCCATCGGCAATCAGACTTGCTCCCAATTCTCCCATACGAAGACATGCATCACAATCTTCTTTCGCAATTGTAAGCGCTTCATTCAATAAAATCTGCTTGAGTTCTTGGGATGAAGAAAGAGAATATAAGTTCTCATCCATACACTTAAGCAGGCGTTCAACTGCCCAGGCGAGATTGACGGCTGTAGGCCGGGTGCCACTGA
>CBJMBI010000288.1:0-5503 GCA_966427955.1 uncultured Ktedonobacterales bacterium | reverse complement strand
ACTGCTTACGAGACTCGAGATCATTCAGATGCTCTCGATACATACGCAATTGTTCATCACGCCTCTCAGCTTGCTCTTGGTTCTCAGGCTTGATCTCTTCAAGCAACCGTATTCCACGCTCGTCAAAATTGATCTCGTCCTGTAAATCCATCTGTAAATCCATAAACATCCTTTCTGTTTGCTACTGCTAGCACTTGCCAGCATGGTGGAGATGGGGGAGAGTCGAACTCCTACGCAAAGCACCGCAACTCAGTGTTTCAGAGTCTTTAGTATGCTTCAAACCTTTCATCCCCATGTTTGCTCTCAACTGCTGTAGCCTGCGCTTACCTCCTCCCCTAGACGTTTTTCATCGGGACAAGTCTACCGAAGTAACCAGTGTGCTAGGGGCTTTGCGCTTTTTGAAAGCCTCAATATTCAGTTGTCCAGTGTTCATTTCTCAGCAGATCCGTGAAACCGCTGGCTAGTCGTACGCTTTACGTTTTCGTTTACCTCAACTGTCCATAGTATAACCTCTAATAGACGGTTTGTCAATACTTTTTCGGCCAATTTTTTATCAAATTTAGACTAATTTTAGAAACATGTTGACATTAAGCTGTCTTGATGCTATTATTGGAATAACAAAAGTCTAATCAGCATATGGAAAGGAGGCAACTATGGGGAACAAACCTCGCATGGTAAGGGCCGAGAAGTCTAAGTATGAAGGCAGAGAATACTTAGATTATGCTGAAGCTGGAGACTATCTCGGAATGAAGCGTGCCACACTCTTCAACTATATCAATTCTCTGGATATCCACACACATAAGTTTAAAAGGGATCGTCGTCGCTATCTGGCAATAGCCGACGTGAAGCGCATAGAAGAAGTTATGGCAAACCCTTGGCTAGCGGGACCTGACGAAGAAAAGAGTCCACAACCCAAGGATAAAGAAGCGGCGTAGCCCAGACTGTCAGCGGCTTTCCTAGGGCACATGCTGACAGTCCAAACACTTCACAGACCAGACCAAACACATCAGTTACCGCTAATGTGTCGGGTACTCGTTTGCTTATCGCAATTATAGCAGAAACATCTTAGCAGGATAAGGGTGATTACACAAGTTAACCAGATTTCTTTCTCCAGTGTAGCCACTCTTCCAAATCAAATCGCTCTCCCGAGCAGAAGGACAGATAGAGATAATGAATACCACGTCATCGTATGGACCAGCCCTTAGTAAAATGTTAACGGCTTTTCCCTCAGCACGAGAAAAACATAACGGTTACTATGAGCATTCGGATAACCCACGCTTTGACTTTAGAGTGAGAGAGGATGGTTCGATTTTCATCCATTCTTGGACTGGACGTACCCGAGAAGAAATTCTGGCTATGGGTGGATTGAAGGAGTCAGACATTTCGCTGAGAGGACAGACCTATACAGGTCCCACAAAGGACAGCCTAGACTTGCTAGATCTGGCAATAGCCAAGTGCATTCATCCGCACTTTCTGGAGAACCTAGGATTGCAGAGCGGATACAGCTATAAAGGCCGTCGCTACGTAAAGATCCCATACTTCAATGCGGATGGTACTCAGCATACGAAAATTAAATTTCGCAAGGCTTTGGATGGGAAATACAAACAGCTCTGGGATGAGGATACCCCCGGTGAGATCATCCCATATGGTCTTCATAAACTCGACATGGCCCGTGATGCTGGCTACTTGCTCATAGGGGAAGGCGAGTCTGATGCATGGGCTTGTTGGTACCATGGAATGCCTTACTTGGGAGTACCGGGCGTTGATCACCACAAGTGTTTAAGTGTAGCTGACCTTAAAGCTATCCCCAAAATCTATGTAGTAGAAGAACCTGACCAGAAGAAAAAGATGCTCGAGTATGGGAAGGGATTTTACAAAAACGTCCACCACACACTCAGGCAGTCTGGTTATACTGGTGAGGTTTTTTGCATCGACTTTAAAAAGGCCACGAAATATAAGGATCCCAGCGAACTACACAATAATCAATCAGAGAACTTTAAAACAATTATGGAGCAAGCAATAGAGAGCGCTATCCCAGCTAATGATAAAGACACAGCTCTTGAAGAGACGGCTCTAACTCGGCTCATGCGGATAGCAGAGGAAGCAGAACTAATCTGCTCACCATCTGGTGCGCTCTATGCCCGAGTACCAGTTGACGATCACTATGAGACCGTCTCGATTAACGAAAAAGGTTCCGGTTTCAGACGCTGGCTCGTCCACCGTTTCAAGAAAGCGTATGGGTTTGCCCCAAACTCTGATGCTCTATCACAGACAATGAGTGGTGTCCAGGCAGACGCTGAGTATGAAGGTGAGAAAACTGAAGTGCATACCCGCATAGCTGAGCACAAGGGATGCATCTATCTCGATTTGGCTAACGATGAATGGGAATGTGTGGAAATATCTACCGATGGCTGGCGTGTGATCACCTGTCCACCCGTATACTTCAGAAGACCTAGCGGCATGCTACCCTTGCCAGTGCCCACAACAGATGGAAGCATTGACGAGCTGAGGGAACTGATCAATGCCAAGGATGAGCGCGACTATGTGCTTATCACGGCTTGGCTGGTCGGGACATTGCACCCCAAAGGGCCATATCCTGCTCTCAATTTGAATGGAGAGCGTGGTAGCACCAAATCGAAGGCCACGGCCATTCTCAGGAATATGATTGATCCCAACAAGGCACCGTCTAGAAATGCTCCAAAGGATGATAGGGAAGCCGCGATTACAGCTCAGAACAACATGGTGATAGCTCTGGATAACCTGTCATCAATGCCTCTATGGTTGAGTGATCTGCTCTGCAGAATAGCAACTGGTAGCGGTTTCTCGGCTCGCGAGCTATACACTGATGATGCTGAGCGCGTCTTCAGCGCTAAACGACCAATCATCATGAATGGAATTGAAGATGGGATTATCAGTCAAGGGGACCTGCTCAATAGAACGATGATGGTTACCCTCACACCGCCCGACGAGTATCGATCTGAAGAGGAAATAGATGATCTCTTTGCAGAGAAGCACCCGCGACTACTTGGGGCTCTACTCTCGATTGCCTCAGTTGCGCTAAGAGACCGCAAGAGCGTCCACCTAGAGGACCCACCTCGTATGGCAGACTTTGCTAAATGGGTTACAGCTGCAGAGCCTGCGCTTGGATGGCAACAGGGAACCTTCATGGAAGCTTACACTGAGAACCAAGCCAATTCTACAAGTATTGTTATGGAGTCATCACCAGTTGCTAAGGCGCTCATGCAATTTATGGACAACAATCCCTGTGGCTGGGAAGGACTCACGAGCGACCTGCATACAGAACTGAGCAAGTATCAGATCTATAGCGACTCTAAAACAGCCCCCAAAGCCGCTAACAAATTGAGTGGGCACCTCAAGAGAATAGCATCATCTATGCGTGTCCAGGGAGTCCATATTGAACAGCCTAAACGAACCGAAAAGGGGGCCCGGGTTATCCTTCGGAGAATTTCGGCTGTAGATAGAATGCCAAATCCTGTAGATAAACCCTCAAATCCTGTAGATAAAATTGGTCAAAATGTAGATACCAGCAATCTATCTACATGCTCAATAAGCCATACTGAGGAGCTGTTTCAAGACAAATTTGGGCTAGAGGCTGTAGATCCTGTAGATAACCTACCGTCTCCATCTGCTTTCTATCCTCCGCTCAACGAAGAAGAAGAGCAGATAAATGAGTGTAAAAATGGAAGAGCAGATGAAGCAGGGATTTTATCTACAGTATCGTCAGGATCTACATCCGCTAGACTACTTCCACCCAATCGTGCTTGTCTCAAGTGTGGGGCCCGGGACTGGCAATTTGATGATTTGTTAGAGGTCTATACCTGTGGAGGGTGTAACCATGGGTAGGCTAGATTGCAACGAGATGGAGAGAGCAGCGTGTGTACTGCTCTCCCAGAAGCTAGACGTTGATTTGCCAGATCACTTGATTGTTCTTGGTGCCCATGGGGTTGTAGACCCAATAGAGCAGATGTACAGAGCTTGGCACAATGTAAGCCTCTTGACCAGATTGTGCCATGGTAGGCGCTACATCACCGCCGAGTCCATTCCCTACATCTGGCACGCCGACTTGCTCAGTAAAGTTGCTGTTGCCATCCTTGTCCTGCAAGACGAACTGCATACCAGCAATGTTCTGCTGCACAGACGAGATATTCTTGAGATGCTCGTCAAGGATGAGAAACCTGTCGTCTGGTTTGAGGCTGGGAAAGATCTGCTCATGTTGGGGGTAGGTAGCAGGATCTACCAGCTTAGCCGACTTAAGCGTGATCTCCCACGGCTGTACAGTAACCGTTTCACCAACATGGTAGAAGTGTGGTGGTGCAATAGTAGGCATTGGTTGTGTAGCAACGGACTTGGTAGGTTGTGTATCGCCACAAGCCGCTAGGACAACCAGCAAAGGTAAGCACAACAATAATTGTTTCAATGTGTTACTCCTTGTTTTGATTAAATACGTGCATACAAATCAAAACGAGAGAGGCGCGATAAAATAACAAGATCAAGTGTTCTAGTGCGGTTTCAGAAAGGAGCTGTGAAGTGGATGAGAGGAGAACACGTCTTTGTGCTCTCCAGATGAACTACAGATCAATTTTATGGAGTGTTGCGTTGAGATGTACGTGCCCTGCTGCTTGTTCCCTGTCATATGTGCAAAAGTCACATCCCTTGCATTCATACTTCTTGCTAGGCAACATGCTCAGGACCAAGGCGATAGCGCCTGCCAGAACGAGAAGTCCAATCATAGCATTCTCCTTTCATCGTTATCGTAGTGCTAAACGAGTAGATAGATTAGAAGTAACATATAGAACAGAAAGGTAAAAACAGATGAACGTTGTGTATCCACTCGGTTACAGCACACCAGGGGCTGGTGACAGAATTGACCAGTTGCTCGGCTCACAAAACACACTGCTCATAGACACCAGGATCAAGCCGTATAGCTGGAATGAGGACTGGCGAAAGGAAGCACTCGAGCAGAAGTATGGCAATCGGTACCGCTGGGCTGGCAAGTATCTGGGCAATGCAGCGCTAGGCACCGGACGTATCGAGATAGCCGATATTGACACAGGCATTAGGGGACTTGTCCAGTATCTACACGAAGGGCATGACCTGATTTTATTGTGTCAATGCAAAGAATATGATAAATGTCATGTTAGCCATATTGTGCGCCATTTACGAGAAATGCCAGATGTTGAAGTGGTACGGTTTGAGCAAGAGGAGATGCAACAGCAATTGTTCGATGTGCCCAGGACTGCACCGGAGCAAGTCGAGATGTCCACCTCAAGCATCCAAGAATGGCGCTACAGCGTGTCTGACGTAGCCTTCCAGGACGTTGGGAAGGCTCCTGTGCCTGATGAGTACAAGACGCTCTATGACGAGTATTGTGCTGAAATTGACATCCTTCCGGTAGAGACGCCGATGTGGCGCTCTGCTACTCCTGAGTACAAAAACGTCCTGCTAGAGAAGAGCAGGCACAAAGCCTACACGCTCTCTTTAC
>CBJMBI010000287.1:0-5530 GCA_966427955.1 uncultured Ktedonobacterales bacterium | reverse complement strand
ACTGTATCACCTTCCCGCACTAGAGGCAGTTTAGGCGAGAGCTGGAGATTTGCTGTAAAGATCCCATGTTGTCCCTCAATTTGCAGATAGAAGATAGTGTTATTCCCTTGCTGAACTGAAGAAACACGTAAAACTTTACCAGTTACCATCTGCACCTTATTCGTGGATCCACCAGATGTTGCGCTATTACCCTGTTGCGTGAGCCACTGCTGATAATCGCTCAGAGCTGTAGGCAAATCCGCTTCAAACTGCACATTGCCTCCGTTCAATTGCCTAGCATCAACGAGACCGACAGCTTGGTAAATATCACCACTAGATGTACTTTGGACATAAATTGCAACCCAGGTAGGCGTATTGAAGATCTGGTAGAGCTGCACTGAGGCAACATCATAGCCGCGAATATTGGCACGCGTAGACCTGAATGTACTGGTAAGGTTATCGCCAATGCCGAGACCAGCCATCTGCGGATAGAACTTGGCACTGTTAGTATGTGTATCGAAGAGAAACATACCCGTACTTGAATTATCATTTGCTGATGTAGACGTCATCGGCACCAGCCAGACAGGCTGATCAATGGTGTTATAGAGCAACTGGGGAGTACTAGCTGGCTGCTGCTGACCTAAACCAGAGGGATTAAACCAAGGAGCAGAATGATAGAGTCCCCACCATTGCAGATATTGCGTTACCGTACTTGCAGGCATAACACGGTCTACCCAAGATGGTATATTCTGTGGCTTGTATTTTTTGATTTCGCCAGTATGGGCATCCACAAGCAGCACTTCACTCAACACATCTCCAGTATAGCCACGTGAGGGCTGCATGAGGGAAATTGTCCAGTAAGGATGTAAGTTATCATCCAATTCCAGAGTAGAATCAACAAGATTTCCATAGGTATATCCGCTTAGGTAGACGTGGCGAAGGAGATCCTGGTTTAAGAGTGCACCGGGCAGGTAAGCAATCTTGGCCCAATCTTCTGTATGCAATATTGCTGATTGCTGAGGATTTTCCGCATCCACCATGACAAAACCAGGCGTCACAGGATTAGTAAGATTGACAAAGACATTGTTATAGCTCAGTGGAGCGACATACCAAAGGTGATGTCTAATTGACTGCAATGTATAACTACTTTGATCAAGATTATATGCTGAACCCAGATTCTGCCCAGTCGAGCCAAGCACCTGCTGGCCTTTATAAGCTGCCACACTCTGACTAACTAGCACAATGTGCGAAGCATCAGTAGGCGGCAATTGGGATGATTGTTCAATCTTCACATGAGGAATAGCCGCCAGAGCTTTGGCATTCCCATCGAACCAAGTTGTAAAGATCGATATAAGAAACGTGACCACAACTCCTACCACACCAACAAAGGTTAAACCAACAATACCCGCTGCAACCTTGCTGCGTGAAGAATTCACAGGGATTGTTCGTCGCCTGGACGAACTCACGCGACTTTCCAAGGTAGCCTGTATGACACCAGATAATGCAAATAGGTTCCCAAGGCTACTTACAAGCAACGGCCAGAGGACCCATTGCCAACCCCAGAACGGACCCGTCAAGGCGGGATGATAGAAATAGAGAATAACTAAACAAAGCAGATAATTGAAGATAGAATAACGGAGAAACCATCCTAAAAACCTGCGCTTATCCAATGCCTCACGTCGTCCAAACCATAATATGCCAAGCGTGAGGACTGCCATGACAATCAATGTTCCAATAAACGCCAGCAGGAAGATAATCATAAAATTGCTCCTTGCTGCCTGCTATGGGCAGCTTTTCCCTCTGTATAAGCAATTAAACAGAATGACGATATTGCATATCATAAACACTCATCACATGTCTTGTCCATTATTCTGAGTCTCATCACTCCATACCATTCTACCACATCTTCAAGAACACAAAGTAACGCCATTAGCAACCCCCACTCATGACTACCCTTCTCCACCTGACGCAACGACAGGATGCTACCATTTACAATTTTTGAGGCACATTGCTTGCTCATAATCTCATCATATTTTCTAGTCGTTATGAATAGTAATTTTGCCCATAACTTTTATACATTTATGGCTAAATAAACCCTTGCCTATATTGATGAGTTTCTATAAACTGATTCTCTAGGAAGAGATTATGCGGGTTTGCTCTCCCCATCAAACCCCAAAGAAAGAATGAGACACAGATGGAACCACAACAGCGTATGTACTTTGGAGAAAGTTTTTCTCCAAAGCTTTCTGACGAACAAGAAAAAATTAACGTTCAAAAAGAAAGAAATAGTATCTCCATCCTTTGTATCGTCTTCCAATTGATCATTGCTTGTCTATCCATGCTCTCTTATGGCATGATGCCTATCAAATCATCAGCACCTCCCCCATTACTTAATACAGCATCTATTAATGCACTATGCATCAATATTTTTTTCTTTATCGTCCTCTGGTTTCCTCGAAATAACCTGAAAAGATGGAGAAAAACTGTTTATTCCTGCCTCATTTTCATCTCAACTTTACTATTTTTATACTCTTCTTTAATAATAATAGATCGTAATGGATCAGGAGCACTTCCTATTCTCTTAATAGCTTGGTGTATTATTGCATTGGTAGACGTCATTATCTATTATCTAGTTAAGCTTGTTACACTTGAAACATAAGCATCCCTATTAATTTACCCTTATCTTCCAATCCTAAATAATTTATGCCATCTTGCACTAATTTTTCGTATTCACAGGAAAAGTGATGAAATGTAGCCGATTAGATCTCACCATAATAGCAAGATAAAGAGTGTACAAAACTCACATACTCTTCTCCCCATTCTGCGTTGACTTTTTGCAACCCTGTCTGGTACTCTTAATAAAAGAGCTTTTTACACACGGAAGTCATGAGCGAAAGTAGTACGAAAGTAACAACCAACAGCGATCCGAAGGCAGGTGCAAGTTCGGAAGGGAATGCACTTTCAGAACGCGTTCGTGGGTGGCTGACCGAGGAAGCCTCCTGAACCCATCCGGGGTTGAAAAATTCAGGATTGAAAAAGAGAATAGCCGGAATAAGTGGTTTCAATCGCATTAAAAATGCAAATTGGTGGCTTTGCAGCCTATGAGCAATGAGATACGATTGGGACAATAGGGGTGGCACCACGGGTTTAGCCATGTCACAGAGTCTCGACTCTGTCACCAACTATGCTCGTCCCTTCAAAAAGATTGGAAGGGACGAGCTTTTTTTGTCTTCGCATCCTTCCATCATTCTCAACCTTTGTCTTCATCCATAGAAATTCCGTGCACCACACATGCACGAATCAAAATCGAAAGGGAGAGATCTGTAAAATATGGCTTTTAACCTGAAAAATCGGCACTTTCTTAAATTAGAAGATTTTACTCCACAGGAAATCTCTTTCCTGCTCCAACTTGCAGCAGAATTGAAAGCCGCTAAGTATGCTGGCAACGAGATTCCACGTTTACAGGGCAAGAATATTGCTCTGATCTTTGAAAAAGATTCGACACGCACACGCATTGCCTTTGAGGTTGCCGCCTATGATCAAGGAGCACATATCACCTATCTTGGACCCCAAGGTTCGCATATTGGAACAAAAGAGTCCATGAAAGATACCGCCCGCGTACTAGGTCGCATCTATGACGCTATCGAGTATCGTGGGTTTGGGCAGGAAATCGTCGAAGAACTTGCACGCTATGCTGGTGTCCCTGTCTGGAATGGCTTGACCACTGAGGCTCATCCTACTCAGATCCTGGCCGACCTCCTAACGATGCAGGAACACACAAAGAAGACGTTAGCGGAAGTTTCCTTTTGCTTCCTTGGTCATGTGAATGGCAATATAGCCAGATCACTCCTTATGGGGGCTGCGAAAATGGGTATGGATATTCGTCTGGCTGGCTGTGCAGAGTGTTGGCCTGAGACTGACCTAGTGACACATGCTGCAACTATAGCAGAGGAAACAGGCGCACGTATTAGCATTACAGAAGATGTCGAAGCCGCCGTCAAAGGCTGCGACTTCCTCTATACCGACGTCTGGGTTTCAATGGGCGAGTCAAGCGAGTTATGGGAGAAACGCATTGAACAAATGCTCCCCTATCAGGTCAACAGTAAATTGATGGCCCTTACCCAAAATCCCAATGTGAAATTTATGCATTGCCTTCCCGCTCTGCATAATACTGAAACCACATTAGGCAAGACTATCTATGA
Organism: uncultured Ktedonobacterales bacterium; assembly: GCA_966427955.1. Taxonomy (GTDB): domain Bacteria; phylum Chloroflexota; class Ktedonobacteria; order Ktedonobacterales; family Ktedonobacteraceae; genus DASYAN01. The sequence goes on along the minus strand of CBJMBI010000287.1, from coordinate 1,349 downwards.
AAAATATGGTCTGAATGGTCTGGAGGTCACAGATGAAGTCTTCGAATCACGAGCTTCGATTGTCTTTGATCAAGCAGAAAACAGACTACATACCATCAAGGCTATCATGATTGCCACACTGGCATAAATGTGATGCTCTCATCTTGCTCCCCGGACGCGATCAATCGAGTCCCTACAAAACGGCAATGAATTGCCATTAAGGATTTAGCCATGAATACCACTAGTTTACACAACAAAACACTTTCGAATAGCTTTCCGTGCAGTAACACTCGACAATCTATTGCCCACAATGGAGAGACCCAACAGATCGCGTCCACTAGGCAATACGGCACACTAGTGTTAGAGGATGGTACGAGATTTGAAGGTCGATCATTCGGCTATACCCAAAGTCGGACCGGCGAAGTTGTTTTCAGCACTGGCATGGTTGGCTACCCTGAAACATTCACAGATGCTTCATTTACAGGCCAAATCCTAGTGCTCACTTACCCCCTTACCGGAAACTATGGCGTGCCGAAAAAAAGCCAGTGGGAAGATGATCATATTCATCTTGCAGGGCTTGTTGTATCCAACTACATTGACACTCCCTCCCACGCACAAAGTACCATGACACTAGGAACCTGGCTGCAGCAAGAAAAAGTTCCGGCTCTGGAAATTAAAGACACCCGTTTGCTCACACAACATATCCGCACCTATGGAGCGATGCTCGGTAAGATCATTTTTGAACAAGATATTCCCTTCTATAATCCCCACCAGGACAACCTGATCGCGCAGGTCTCTAGTCGAGAGATCTCTATTAGTGGACAAGGCAAGAAAACTCTCGCCTTGATCGACTGTGGAGCGAAACGCAACATTATTCGTTGTCTAGTCAAACGCAATATTCAGGTTATCACTGTTCCATGGGATTATGATCTTTTTGCCAAAACTAACGATTTGCACTTTGATGGGATTATCATCTCCAATGGTCCCGGCAATCCAGAACTAGCAACCAAAACAATTCAGACCATTCGGACAGCGCTCGCCAACAACATTCCGACTCTTGGCATTTGCATGGGCAATCAATTGCTGACACTAGCTGCCGGTGGAACTACTTATAAGATGAAATTCGGGCACCGCAGCCAGAATCAACCATGCCTTATGCAGAACACACAGCGCTGCTACATCACTAGCCAAAACCATGGTTTCGCTGTTCGCGATATTCCAGAAGGTTTTGAGCCTTGGTTTATCAATGCCAACGATGGCACAAATGAGGGGATCAAGCATATATCTAAACCGTTTATGTCAGTCCAGTTCCATCCAGAAGCAGCACCAGGACCAGTGGATACTGAATGGGTCTTTGACTACTTTTTAGA
>CBJMBI010000286.1:0-5531 GCA_966427955.1 uncultured Ktedonobacterales bacterium | reverse complement strand
CATATGCATAGCTCACACCAGCGGCAATGAGTCCAATTCTTGGGGTCACAATGGGTTGGTCTTTCAATGGTGAAGAGATGCTATTTATCTCGGGACAGCTCCTGAAAAGCTCCCCTGCCCATTCAAGGCGTTTAATAGTATCACGATGCTGCTCACGGCACCACTGAGAGGTAGCTTTTGTGAACTTGGCAGAGTTACGCAGAAATCCAGCAACCGGTTTTTGGCTTTGTTCAATCTGGCCGACGCGTATTGCAGCGATCGCGTCAGCAACTGCTGTTGTGGAAAGGATGAATACTGGTGCTCCGGTTTGCTCTGAGACTTGAAATGCTCTGAGTGTCATCGTATACGCTTCTTCCGGTGTAGAAGGCATGAGCAGTGGAATGGATGCGAGCATTGCATAGTACCGTGAATCTTGCTCAACCATCCCATAATAGACCCCCACGTCGTCAACAGCATAGATAACGAGTGCTCCAGCGACGCCACTATGGGAGATGGAGAGCAACGAATCGGCCATAACGTTAATTCCTGACATTTTCATGGTCACGAGACTACGTCTTCCTGCCCATGCAGCACCAGAAGCAACTTCAAATGCAACTTTTTCATTAGTGCTCCACTCAACGACGATTTCATATTGCTTAGATATCGGAAGAAGGCTTGTGATAACTTTTGCACTGGGGTTTCCCGGATAGCCAGTTACAACGTCAACTCCCTTTTCTAGTGCAGCTCGGGCAACCGCTTCATCTCCTGATAGAAAGAGTTTCTTCCCTGATGCTGTTAGGATATTCATAGTTTGCCTTTTTTGCTCTAAACTATTTGTTGATGGTGTCTATCTAAATAATATTGCTGCTATTTTAAATCGTCTAGGCTACATGCCACATTACCTATCCTTCTAGTAAAGATGATTACCGACAGAGAGACCGTTAATTAAGATCAGCCAAAACCACGCACGGTCTCGGCTGATCTCTCCTTAACCATCTCTTTTTCAGGGGAAAGCTTGTCACCGTTGATCACGATGAAGATCAGAGCCCTAATGACTCAATGGTTTCCAAGACTTCTTGAGCGTGTCCATCTGCTTTGACTTTGCGCCAAGCTTTACGCACAATTCCCTCTTTATCAATTAAGAAAGTTTCCCGGTTGATACCCAAATATTTTTTGCCGTACATATTCTTCTCTTTCCACACACCGTAGAGTTGTGAAACCGCTGTATCGGTATCCGCCAGCAGAGGAAAAGGCAAGCCATATTTTTCGGCAAATTTCTGATGCGAAGCAATATCATCGGCGCTGATACCCAGCACGACAATTCCCCGTTGCTGCATCTCATGATTGGCATCACGGAACGAACATGCTTCTTTTGTACAGCCAGGTGTGTCATCTTTTGGATAAAAATATAAAACCGTTATCTGGTTTCGTAATGCGCTTAATTGAACTTTACCATCTTTTACTATCGGCTCGCTTCCTATCGCAGGGAGTATGAAATCAGGAGCGGGTTGCGACTCCTTAATCGGTGTATCACTCATAGCATGACCTCACTTTAAAGCAATTTCCTTAAAACGTTCAGGTTGGTCGAATGTTGATTAGTATACCACACACATCAGCGCAGCGGGCGATACGCTATCCTGACGCAGCGAGGGGAAGTATGCCTAATATTTCTTCATACTTATCCAGTAATTCCAGGAACGTGATCTGCTCAAGATGCTGCTGGTAGCGCAGCATCCACATTTGCTTATATGTATCTTCTGGCATTTGAGTGTCTTGGTAGTCAATGAGATGAGTTTTGCGCAACGAGCATGCAAGCAAGCTCATCATTTACCAAATTTGAGCCAAATCGGCAGAATCTTGGAAGGGTCACCAAACTGGAGGCAAACCCGTCTCGACGGGAAGGGTTACACAAGAACTGCTTCTCTGGTGGAATAGATGAGGACAGGAGATATTGGCACTGGGTGGTAGATGATTTTTCAATCATGTGTTAAAATATAGATAGAGATGTATTGATATTTCTAGGAGGAGAGGACAAATTTCTGCATTCCAAGATGCATGTCTATTGCACGATACAGGAGAATTTTGGACCATTTGAGAAATTCTCCCATGAAACGTCTAAAAGGAATGAGCACTACTCTTTCTCCAGAAGAGGAGGATTTCAAACCACGTGAGACACCTGAAATAACGAAAGCTCTTTGCACTATGAATAACAAGGAGGAGATATCTTTTTATAGGACAACATCAGCTAAAAGGTGGTTTTGTAGATAGTCACCACTGAAATCAATGGATTTGTTCCGAACAATTTCCACATAGGAGGTAATGAACAATGGCTGACGGCTTGGTCAACTTATCCGACCAATTCCAAGGTCTGCCGATGGAAAGCCTCATTGGAGGTCCGCTCACCGCTGCGGCAAAGGCCGAAATTATGCTGGCAAATGCAACAGCGGATTTCATTCACAAGGTTGGCTTCAACTGGACGGTTAAGCCCAACCCGCCAGATGCAAACGGAAATCCAGTCCCGCCAACTATCACCTCGGAGACTCGCTACGTCGATTTCGACTTCGACCGACAAAACCAGGATACGGATGGGAAGGCAATAACCGAAACAGTAACCTTGCACGTGCCGCTACTTTCGATTGTTCCCGTCCCTAACCTACAGGTTGATACTGTAGACATCATTTTCGACATGGAGGTAAAATCATCTACGAGCAACAAGACCAGCAACGATCAGGAAATTGGCTTCGATGTCAAGGTGGGGCTGCAATTGGGCCCGTTTACGTTGAATGCGGAAGTGCAAGGGAAAGTCTCCGCTCACCAGGAAAGCACTCGCTCATCGGATAATTCGGCGAAGTATCATGTGGCCGTCCATGCTAGCAACCACGGTATGCCCGAAGGTCTGGCTCGAGTGTGGGATATTATGGCAGCATCTATCTCACCTGTTGTAAAGCCGAAGGCCTAAAGCCGATATGATCGTCGTTGCTGTTGACAGCACATCCGCCAGCAGCGCTAACCAGTTCACCTTTCATCAGGCAAAATGGGCATTGCACTATGTGGCGATGATGCTGGAGGTACTGCATTAACATGACCTCTAGCATCATTTGTGGGAGATGTTGTTTTGCGGAATCTGTTCTGCAAAACAACATCTCCCAATAGGAATCAGCGGAATTTCTTTAGGATGATCACCCTATGACAGAAGGAAAGCAGTCTGACTTTTTCGATCTGAGCGAAGTGACCTATGTCCATCGGGTCAATGTGGGGAATATCAATCCCAACAATCCCCTGACGGAGGAGCAAGCGGAGACTCAGATGGCCATGTTGAATAAATGCCTGAACAACTACCCAAAAGGCCGGATCATCGGCAGAGAGGTTGCTACGGCACTGTATCGAATTGGCGATCATGAGATTTCGATGCAGAGAATCACGTATCATGTGGGATTCAAAAGAACGCCGTTTTGGTTAACGGAAGAAGAAAAGAAATAGGAGACTATTTGTCTTATGGCTGACATCGAAGCCCTCGACAACGTTTTGCGGGCAATTCATAACGCCGTGCTAGAAGCACATAAGCTGACCGAGCAGCAACACCAGCGACAGCTACGACGTTATTTTTACGAAGACGGGATACCTGTGAGCCAGAAAATCCGCGTGCCCAATATTCACCCCAGTGCGTCCGAACCGTATCGTGAGATTGAAGTTCCGCTCTTGGCCCTTTTTCCTCCTTCCGCAATCCGTATCAAGAATTTGACGATGAGCTTCAAGGTGCGCCTCGTCGGGTTTCCAGATGAACCGGAGTCTCACAAGAGCTTCCAGGCGGTCCCCTCAGAAATGGAGAGCCATAGTGGCCCGTTATGCGTCACTGTCGGGAAGGGCAAGGAAGATGATGAGGGGAGCACGGCTACGATTACGATCAGCTTTGGAGAGACTGAGCCACCAGAAGCAGTTCACCGAATTGTGGAACTGCTCACAGTAAGGCTACCCTAAGGAGATTTGATATGGCAGGAGATTCACCAGTATACAATAATGCTACTGGTTTCCCCCTCGAAAGCTTGATTGCAGCGCCAGTGAACGCTGCAGTCAGGGCAGAAGCACTCTTGGCTCGAACGACCTCAGACTTTATTAATACCGTGGGACTCAACACGCTCAATTTTGCATTTGAGCGGCCTATCCAGGACAAAATGACGGGGGAGGTGCTTTCCGAGACCGTCTCCGTGCAGTTGCCGCTCCTAGCCGCAGTGAATATTCCAAGCCTGCAAATTCAACAGATGGATGTGACGTTTGATGCCCAAGTCACCCAGACTTCACAGGCCTCTGTCGAGCCTACAGCTAAAACCACATGGCCAAATCTGGAACCCGAGGTACAGGTCCTGGGGAAGGTCACCACTCCGGCTAGCCATGTCCGCTCGACGGATTATACTGCCCGTTATCATGTAGAACTGCACGCCGCCAGTAGTGGCCCATCCGAAGCACTCTCACGGGTTATCGACTTGATGGCACATGCTGTGGCTCCGAACCAGATTACGAGGCTCTCCGCTGGTGGCAAACAAAGCACTCCGCCTGACTCAAGTACTCCCTCAGGGGAACCAACATGACCGGAATAGAGGTATCCCTAAGATTCTTGTGAATTTGGTAATTATTCAGAAGAGTCATGTAAAAGCTGGAAGAGCGGGATATGGTAAATGCCCTGAAGAAAGGTGAGCAGGTTTTGCTCTCAATCATGAGCAGTACAGCCATTGGCAGCTTAGTTGAAACTGGAGCTTGCCTATGGAAGATAAGGTTTGCTCTCAATCATGAGCAGTACAGCCATTGGCAGCAGATCAATCCGCTCCACAAGCGAATGTTTTCACACCGTTTTTATAAATTTGGTATCGAAAAGTGACGGGATCTTCGAATTGGCACTCACTTGAGAGACTAAGGAGAAAAAATGCCTTACGTGTATTTAACACAAGACGAAATCGTCAATTTCAACCGATCTGTTATTGGCGGAGCCCCAGCTATCATCAATGCAGCAAATTTGCAAGAGGCCGTTGAGGGGCCTCAGCGAATACTCTACGGGCAAGAAGTCTATCCGACTCTCAGCGCAAAAGCAGCGAAGCTTGTCATGTCCCTTTCCCAAGGCCACCCCTTTGCTGATGGGAACAAGCGCACTGCTGAACAAGCGTTGAGGGTATTTGTAAAGAAAAACCGTTCTGGCAGAGATCTGACGGGCAAACCAAACTATCTTATAGGACGATGTGCTGATGCTCATCCGATCCCTGAAGAGGAGTTAGTCATAGCACTTGCAAAAATCATTCCAGCACAGCAGGGGAATGAACCAGCCTAAAGAAGAAGCTGTGTAAATCAGAAGATTCTATGGCTCATGCACAACCTCGTTGCTCCCAGTAGCTCCGAGGTAGCATAGACACGCCAGCCCAGGGGGAATATTGTTGCTGGGCTGTCGGAGATACTCCTCAGTTGTATCTGGATTTGGTCTAGGGTTGTTCGTTGAATGCCGACCATCTGACCAGTGATTGTCTTGTTCGTTGATTGGCTGAGTGAGGCAACCAAGAACAAAGAGA
>CBJMBI010000285.1:0-5531 GCA_966427955.1 uncultured Ktedonobacterales bacterium | reverse complement strand
CTCTATACGCCGTTCCATCGCTAAACACAAGATCTATGCCGATTTTGGCCTCTGGGCTCGAAGAGGATATCCAAAGGTCATACTCCAGATAGCGGCCTGATATGATGCTGATTGGTGTTCCTGCCCAGAATTTCACATAGGTATAGGAGTTGCTAATTCCTTGTACGCTCTGTGTGGCCTGTATTTTCATAGCCTGCGTGGCACTAGGACCTAGGCTGTTATTTGAGGCTGTCATGTTGGTAAGCGTACCCGAACCGAAGACAGATGTTGAACTCTCAGTAATGGTAGTCGTGACTCCAGCAGGCGCAAGCTCTAGGTTCCCATCCCCCACGTTATTTGCAGCTACCGTGCCGTTCAAATTTCCTGCTGAGAAATCGGCTTGAGTGGTGTCGGTATCCACAGCAAAATTAGCCACAATCCCGTTCACCCACTCATCTTTTACTTGATCTACAGCTATAGCGCCTGAATATTGATTGGTATATATCTTATTGGATGTTTTACCGTCTATTATTGCCGTTTTATCGCTACAAGATATTTCATGGTAAACATGAGGCCATACGTTAGTTGTCCGTTTTATACTTTGTATAATACCAGTAAATATAGCACCTTCTATTGTATCAGTTACTATAACCGATTGACCTTTTTTAAACGAATATATGCCATTTGCATCATAGATAGTAAATTGACAAGTAGAACGTTCTTCTATTTTGTCATTCTGGACAAAAGGATTACCGTTAATATTGCCTTTTGCATCAGGTATGATTGTAGCGTATTCCACACCTGCTATCTTGACTGATAAAGAGGTAGTTGTCATACATTACTCCTTATCGGTCCTGATGTACGAGTTGTTTTAATTATGCGAGGTCCAACATTATTCGTGATTTCTTTTCCATCAATGTAGTTGTGGACGTGTATCTCTCCACTTCGCGAGGCGGATGATTGGGAGACAATCGAAGAAGGAATAGCACGCGCACCCGCTGGTAAAGCCGTCAGGCCACCTTGCAAGGGGGATATGCTCATAGCCATGGTTGACGCCAATTGCAAAGCAGGGGCCTGAACTTTACTCACTTGATTAGCCAGACCTTTTGATAGCAGGTCTCCAAAGTCAGGCATCCAATTATCAACATTCACCAGAGGACCCACGTCGGGCTTTGAGAAATGCAGGAATGATGAGATTTTATCAGCTATTTTTGAAACAGCGTTTCCTACCGCCCCAACTCCGCTGAGGATACCCTGCACGAATTGATTGATCATGTCTTGTGCCCAGGTGAGCGCTTTTGATCCAAGTCCACCCAAGAAACCCGCAATAGTGCTTACTACTGAGCTAAATGCATTTGATGCAAGAGATCTTAGATTATTCCATGCATTTGATAGCCATTGTTGTATTTGAGTCCAATGTTGCATGATTAGTATAAAAAGCAAGCCTATTGGTCCAATAATAACAGCTAAAAGTATCTGTGCAGCAGTTTTAGCGATATTAACGATAACATCCCATGCTGACTTTAAAAACGAAATTACGCCATTCCAGATATTTGTAAAGAAGGCAGAAACAGCATTCCATGTGACCGTCCACACTCCCTGAAACCACGCGGTTATTTGCGCCCAGTGCTGAATGGCAAGTACGATACCAGCTACCACAGCAGCTACCACAGCAGCTATCAGAAGGTATGGCCACGTGGCGGCTATCGTAGCGGCGGCTACAGCCAATAGCGAAGGGACAAGAGTAGCAAGGAAAATCCCTGCTGAGACAATTGCCTCAGCACCCGCGGTGATCAGACCAGCCACAAATGAGGCGACAATCTGAGCACCCGAGACGATAGCCTGAGCACCTGCTGTAATCATGGAAGCTATAAAACTACCAACTACTTTGGCTCCATTTACAACCGCTTGAGTGCCAGTTAGAACAATAGAAGATATAAAACTCCCTACAACCTTTCCACCTGCAATAGCAGCCTCTACACCTGTTTTGATAATATTGCCTACAAATTCAACTGCTACTTTTCCACCTGCAATAGCTGACTCAATACCTGACTTTATGATATTTCCTATAAATAGAGCTAGCTTGCCTGCTGCATTCCACCCTTCTATACCCGTTTTAATGATGCTAGATACAAATTCGCCTGTAATCTTTGCTCCATTAATAACAGCCTCAATACCTGCTTTGATCATGGATTGCACAAATTGTATTGTTACTTTTGTTCCATTAACTACCGCTTCCGTGCCAGATTGGATCATAGATTGAATAAAGCTGGTTGTTATTTTTACTCCATTTACAACCGCTTCAGTACCAGCCTTGATCATGGCAGGAAGAAAGAAGGTTGTTATTGCTATTGCTACTCCATCAATCCAAGGTTTCCATTGTTGATACCAGCTAATCACATCTTTAATTGCATTTTTTGTATCATCAATGGCTTTTTTACCATCGGTCAAGGCAGTCTTTACAGCATTAACCGCTATTTTTAGAGGATCATGTTTGTCAGTCCAATCTTTGATATTATGAATAATAGGAGTAATTGCTTCTTCTACAGATTTGATAACTTCTTTAGCATCATTAAGCGCAACTTTGACAATATTAGTAGTTTTTTCAAGTATTTTATGCTTTTCAGACCAGTCTGCAATCCTTTGGATGAAAGGCCCGACATCTGAAGCAAGATTAGCAGCAATAGCTCCAAGATCTTTTAAAATAGGATTTAATCCTTTTGCAGATCCTCCAAATTTTTGGAAAGCAGGAACTATATTTTGAGAGATGAAGTTGCCAAAATTTGATATAGCGGGCGCACCTACATTAGAAAACCAATCACTGAACTGATTTACCAAAGGCATAGCGCTTGTGGATATCCAGCCTGTGAACTGTCCTAGGATCGGAAGTAGAGCCATGCCGATCTTCTGCTTTACATCCTCCAAATTGTTCTGGAGAATTTGCAGTTGTCCCCCAAACGTTTTACCAGCCGCTTGAGCACTTCCTCCAAATTCCTTCTGTAACTCAGCAAGCATGATTTTTTGGGCACCCGCCGTGTTACCAACAGCAACCATGTGCTTGATCATTTCCTTCTGCTTTTCCGAGAATGTGACACCTTCCCGAGACAAAGCAGATAGACCTTGTGCAGGATCGTTGAGCGCCTTGCCGAGCTGCATGGCTGCACTCTTGGTATCCATGCCCATTGCTTGGGCCATGTCGAGCATGGTTTTAGTGGTTTGCGGAAAGACGTCTTTGCCTATGCCAGTGAATGTAAGGAGGATATTTTCTCCGCTCTGGATTACATCATCACTAAAGGGAGTTACTTTGCTGAGGGACATAGCAAGATCTGAAATGGACTGGGCTGTCATCCCGCTAGCATCACCAGTAGATTTGATCACCTGGGCGGTCTGGCTCATGATCTGCTGATGCTGCATGGCTACCTGGAGAGTATCGGCAAACTGGTCTTTCAAAAAGCCAACTGCCTTGGCTCCAACATTAAACACAGCGAACCCAGCAGCATTAGCAAGCCCCTGCTTTAGCATGTTGCCAAATCCACCCGACACATTGTCAGCAGATTTGCCCACATCTGAAAGTTGGCTTTTTGCAGTATCGGCACCTGTTACCTGCACTACTGCCTGCAATTGAGCTGCTGTTATTGCCAATTGCTATCCCCCGTTTTTTCTAGCTTCTATTGTCTTCTGAGCTGAAAATTCAGCTTGCATGCATTTGAGAGCCGCATTTCTCCAGAAAACCGATTGCTTCATTAAATCCCAAGGTGGAACCCCTAAATACTTTGCTGCTTGGATGATTGGATACCAGTCAGGATATGAGCCTAGCTCCCCATCAGTTGCCAAGTACCGCCCAAGATTTATCGTTTCTGGGTCTTGGGCGTCTGCGCTTCCCCCGACTGTATCTCTTTCATGATTGCAGCCATGACTTGGCTTTTCACCACGATGGGTACCTTCAACATGTGCTCAGGAGTGAGCGGAACAAAATTGATATCATCATCCTCTAGCAGGTCCCACGACTTAATTAAGTCAAGAAAGGCCTGATTGTTTGATTGAAGATATTCTGCTGTATTTGCCTCTCCTTTATTTACAGCCTCTTGCCATCCAAGAAGCAATTCATCCGTGATTTTATTTGGATAGTACTCTACGTTCAAGTCATCCTTATCAAACCATAGTTGAATGCTTGCACTCTTATTTACTAGTTGTGATAGTTTAATTGGCATAAAACACCTACAATGAAGCTAAAAGATTTGTTACGGTTACTTTCTGAGCTGTACCGCTACTCCAGTTAGGATCTTCCACAACGGTCAATTCCCATTCCGCAGCATAGATACCCTGCTCATCCTTGAAGGGACTAGGCTTACCAACTTTGCAGGCCATGTCATGCTGGAATGTGGCGTTAATTGCGCCTGGGCCGTCATTGGCAATCTGATTTCCAACAGCCTGAACACGGACATAAGCCGTTGCTCCACCTTGCAGATAGGTTGTTTGCATGGTTGCTAGGCCTGTTGCATCTGTCTCCAAAATGAGCTTTAGAGTAGCTTTTGGCTTTGTGTCGATATGACCAGTGAAGGATGCATTTGACCTATTAAGTGGATAGAAAGGAGCATAAACGCTATCAAACGAGTAATCTACACTATAGCAGCTTGTTAGCTGAGTTGTTCCTAATCCTGCTGAAGTAGTGTCTAAATACACATTGAAGAATTTACCTACAACAGGCGAAAGAGCTACAGCAGTAGGCGAAGAGGTGAGCGTGATACCATCGGTCATAGATTGACCAAAACCCTTGGCGCTTACAGTAAAAGGAGTCTTACGCGTACCTTTATAGCTAAACGAATTAATAAGAGCATAAGGAAGAGAACGCGCTCTAATCGAGTCGCCTTGCTGAAGCGTGTATGTTTGCGGAACAATTGACCCATAGATTGGTGGGGTATATATCCAGTCCTTAGCAGTAGCAGATGCAAGGTGCGCAGCAGGATTGATTGAACCCATACAAGAGGCTAGCAGGTAGACAACTCCATTGAAGTCCATGTTGCCAGACACATCAATGCTCGTTTGTTCCCAATTCTCCTCCTGAACCTCATCATATTTGTGTCCAGATGAGCCAAATGTTGATACATCGGCGTCAATGCCCAATGTCCATGTAAAACATTCCAGTAACTTACTTGCTGCTACTGCTGTACCCAATGCAGAGGTGCTTTCTACACCTAGTTGCACCCTCTGATTTATTGTCTGTATCTTGGGATTCCAAGTCATTATTTGCTCCTATCACGCCTTTCCCAATATCTATCTAAAGATGCTGAGAAAGATGTATAAGATTAATTAATTTGTCTGTTCTACATCAACTCTATATAAACCGCCGATATGTACCCACTTCTCCCCCGCTTGTAAATCGTCTATTATCAATGTTCCATCCCTATAACAGCTCCCTATAAATCCATTGGGAATAGTGACATTCCTGAGTCCCTGGTTTCCCCCGAGCAAAACGTCCACTTGAGCTGCTGCACTGGCTACTGCTGCTGTATTGTTGGCAGGTCCTACTGCCTTAACCTGAAATAAGAGAT
>CBJMBI010000284.1:0-5535 GCA_966427955.1 uncultured Ktedonobacterales bacterium | reverse complement strand
AAGAGTATCAGGCTGAGCATGGGTATCATCAAGCTCAACTTGGATATCGTCTGAGATGGCAACCGTATCAGGCTCAGATGGCAGAGTAACTTGAGCATTGTCCAGGTCGGTAGTTGTATCAGGATCGCTTTTGAGAATGAGTTCAGTATCTTCCGAGCCAAGACCAGAATCTTGTTTCAAATGGAGCGCATCTTCGTCCCTATCGGCCATTGTTTGATTACCTACAAAAACTTCCTGCTGGTACATCTTTTTAAAGCGTTGAGGAATGCCATAAGTAGCAGCTATTTCTCCCGCCGGTATAGGTTTTGAAGTGCGCAATACCCAATACGTAATTGGTAACAGCACGATCAAAAGGACCAGTGAAGTCCATTGTGCCTGCTTCAACCCCCAGTCGAGACCGAAGGGGGTCTCAATAGAGTTGTCACGAACGAAGAAAAGGAAGAATTGTAGAATACTATAGCTATATAAGTAAACGAGCATAAGAATGCCAGGACGTGTCACACGGTGTGCCAAGTAGAGCATCACGGCGAGCAAGACGAGATTGCTGATTAGCTCATAGCCAGCGGCAGGCTGTACCGGTGTACCACAGGTTGGGAGTGCTACATAAGGATTACAAGCCCAACTATTAGGATTGACATAGACAGTAGACCAGGGCAATGTGCTCCTATAGCCGATGATATCCCCATTAATCAGATTCCCAATACGTCCAAAGATCTGTCCAACTGTAGCAAATAGTACCCCTGCGTCAATAAGGACCAGAGGATTTATACGCTCGGCTCGGGCACGCAAGTAGAGCGTTGGGATGACAAAGAAAATAGCCCCATAGAAGGCCATGCCGCCTTCCCATGTAGCCAAGATACGCCAAGGCTTTTGCAGATAGTTCTGAACAAGATCATGTTGCTGAATAACGAAGTAGAGTCTTCCACCAAGTAGCCCGGCGATAATACTCCACCAGAGCGTGCGATAAAGAGCCTCTTCGCTAATCCCCTTGCGGGTAGTGTATCTTGCTGTGACTTGCAATCCCACGAGAATACCTACAACATACATTAAGCCATACCAGCGCACTGCTAGCGGCCCCATCTGAAAAATGACAGGATTGACATCAATATAGATGTAGGGTGGTCCGATGCGCAGCCAGCCCCAATTAATAAGATCTGCTACAGCCAAATGTGGCATTGATAACTCCCATTTTATAAAGATTTACTTACTGATCATCTCCCCTGTATGATAGTACTGCTTAAGGGGATGTGCAAGGGGTACTATGAGCCCAAACTAGCACATTTTTCTTAACTTTCAACTTCGATCAAAAAATTCGTCTCTACTCTTTGGATCTGGTTTGCTCTTTATCTGGATGGCTGAAAGATAAGGATCTGATGTAGCAAGTAACTGGCTCGCCTCATAGGCAAGCATGCGATAGTTGATATGTCCACCAGGACGGGTTCGCTGCATCGTGAGATAGAGAGACTGCTTAGGGTCTCCGTGCATCCATAAATCAACGCGATGGGCTAGAGGTAGGAGATTGAGGACAAAGGAATAATCAATGGTATCGTGATATTGAGCCTCGACTTTTGTAACAAACTCTTGCAAATTGGTATAATAGGCCTGCAAGTCCTGCTCCATAGCATCTTTATAGGATGCCATCTCTGGGATATCAGTCAAATAGCAGGGCAAGCTAAAGCCGTAAGAGAGAAGCTGGTCGATGGTATCCCTCGTGACTGGCTCACCAAAGACCAGAGGAAGTGGAAAAAATCGTCCCCAGGCACGATGACGATTGAAGTCGCGCAATTCGCCTAGGCAACCTTCGATGACAAGCGTCATGCGTGTTGTGCGTGCATAACCTGGTAGCTCGCAATAGTTGCTATGATTCAAAAATAATACAGAGCCGATGGCTTTCTTAGTTTCTACATCTTGATTTTGTATCCACTTGAGAAGCTTACTTCTATCAAGTCCTGGCCAGAGTAACAAAATAGAAGCAGCGACCAATCTATCCCCTTCTGTATACTCTGGCTCTATCATCCTCACTCGTTGCGCCACCAATTTTGGGGAACCTCTGTGTACAGGGACTTGTTGCAAAAGATCTGTTTGTTCAAGGAGGAGTTGCTTCAATGTCTGTAGATTGCTATTGGTTGTAAATTGAGGAGATGTATGCCGAATGAGCCCTGGAGCCTCTGCCTTATAGCCAAGTGCTTCTTCTTCTTCCCTGCTGGGAGAGAGTAGGCGTTCGATCTGTATGGCAACTTTGCGGTAGTAGGCCAGAGGAGAAGCTTTTAGTTCAGAGAGAATACGTGACCAATCGCGTGCGGAAGTCTCAAATGACATGCCACTCCATTGACCAAAAAGTAAAAAGGAGCGTACACAATCCAAGACTCGTGAGGTCAGGGCGCTAGTCTGTTGCCGATCACTGATGTCAACCTGGAAATACTGTCCAAGGGCCTTTTGCAAGAGATCTTTGTGTTTGGCAAACAGTTCTCGTGCATATGTACCAAAGGCCTGATAGTCTCCTTCTAACTGCTCGTCTTCCGACAGATGCGTAGGTAGATAGTGTTTGATGGGATGCAGAAGAGCCTTGCCAAATGTTGTTTGATAGCGTGTCGATTTTTCCTGACCCGAATTAATTGATCCTTCTTGAAAGAGCGAGAGACACAAATGCATAGGTATTTTACCCATATCGACGGAAAGACGTGCCATATCCCCAACCGACGAGTGGCCGTATCCTCGAAACATCTCTTCCAGCTTTTGATCCGGATCAATACCTTTTTCGCCCATCTGGCATAAAATTTCCCAAGGCAGGCCTGCGGATCGTGATTGACGAGCACCTGCCCATGCTCTATGGGCAGCAGTGCGTAAGTTGTGATGAGCTACAGTAGTCGTAACAACTGTCCCCGTATCTAGATCCTCTAGACAAATCAGTCTCAGACCAGTCACTTCTGGAGCATAAGTAAACCATCGATATGGACCAATATTAAATACCTGCTCTATAGGAACATCTATCTTTTCTGTCTTACGCACTTGCGTCACATTTTACCTCCTGAAATTATCAGCATAGCTGAAGGTTTATGATTTTAGTTTATCCTTATCATCGTCTGCATAGAGTCTTTTGGGCAATAAATGCAAAACATTAATTACTTGGAAAGAACTCAATAACCGAGCAAAGTGGCTAAGAACAAGTGAGCGCATAGCAAGCCAGAGGGATGTGGCATCTGTCAATTCTAGTTTGCGAGGAGTAGGTTGAGGAACTCCCCAGCGTTCTCGTACAAATAGTTTCGTCAAGCGTGAGAACGGAGCGGCCTGTTCGGGGAATTGTCGGGCAAGCATCAAGCTATACTCGTAAGGGGTTTGCCACGCCTTTGGTCCTAGCCCAATCCAACTCGCAATTTGGCAGAAGCGCCAGAAGAGGACCGAGACAACTCTACTACTCATAGAGAAACGGTGCCACCAGTAGCGCACGGCGAGAGCCAGACAGAATAACAGTGCGAGCACAATAGCACCAATGGTTATGCCTATCAAGATTGCCTGATCCTGACCCTGATTGTGGTTCTGCACTGCCTTGTGAACTGAAGAATTATTGATTGATGGCACATGTGCAGTTGCCATAGGAGTTACTTTTGGATGTTGGGTCGGAGTAGTCTGTAGAGTTGGTGAGGGAGTGGGAATTGGCGAAGGTGTTGGTTGAGCTGAGGCAGAAGGAGAAGCATTAGGAGCAAAAGTAGGAGTAGGATCAAAACTGACCCAACCAACATTTGGCAAATATGCTTGAACCCAGCTATGCGCATCACTCCCGTCAACAATCCACTTGTTGCGCTGCGGATCAAAATGTCCTTGGCTGAAACCACTCACAACGCGAGTGGGAATTCCTAACTGTCGCCCCATAATGGCCATTGCAGAAGCATAATAAGTGCAATAGCCCTGTCGAGTTTGCAATAGCCAATCAACAACATCCTTCTCAGGAGGAATGGGCTGATTTTCTAGCGAATAGGTAAACACGCTTGTATCATTAAAATGTGTCTCTAACTGTTTCATTGCTTCATAGGCATTATTGGCTCCTTTAGTCCATTTATGAGCTATTTGCTCAACGTTTGGAGAGAGATCACTTGGCACTTGTAAATAAATAGCCTTTTGCTGGGCAAAATACGGATCAGCATTCCATACTGCTGGATTATTGCTGGGCAATGGCATCTGAGACAACATCATAGGGTCCATAGGTGGTGCACTAAAAGCAATAGTATATTTTTCTCCAGAGAATAGAGGAGTTTGCTGTGCCCATGCCCCAATAGTGCCATCTGTGTAGACCTGTGTTGGAACGCTAAAAGAGAATGGCTGCTCAGGGCCAAAAATATAGTACTTCGTCTCTTGAGGTGTCTGAAGAATTGAGACCGTCACTAGCCCTGTGACATCACTGTCATGTAAATTAATCGGCAGTGGCTCTTCTGCTGCATATGAGTGGGAAGTGGTGAGGCTTGAACGCCAACTATGGCCATCAAAAATATTATAGGTCAAGCTTTCCAGGTAATGTGGTTGACTTTGCACTGCCTGACCGTTAATACTCTCATCGTTGTAAGTGAGCACTTCGCCAGTAGGCAGGTGCACACTATCAGCTATTGTCAACTGGTCGCTAAAAAAATTCCGAGAAGACTGATTAAGTGAGCGTATGACATTATTAAGATCTTGGAAGGAAAGACGTGCGGAGAGCAGATCATTCCAAGCGACCTCCATGTTAGACCAGAAGGCTTGTCCGTTCTGAGGCTGTGCTAGGACTGGCAAGAACGATGCGCAAAACAAAGTAAGTACAGTTATAACACTTGCCACTAACATGCAGCGGCTCATGATCGTGCCCAGCCAGTGTTGGTCGCTACGCAATCCTTCTTTCCTCCACTGGGCAATCTGTGTCATGAGAGACATGCGGGCAATGAGCAAGAGCATTGATCCAAGCAACACAATAGCAAGGAAGTCCATTTCTCGCCTAACATAGTTCAGATTGACTAGCATGATGGAACAGTAGACTAGCGCTACTAGCCAGGGAAGATGAGCCCGATAAATCAGCCAGCATCCAAAGTGGCCAAGGAAGAAACAGAGAAAACTCAAGTAAAAGAAAAAGATAATCTTGCCTGTATTTGCTCCCATAATAGCTGCTTGTCCGCTAAGAGCAGCGCGTAATGCAGCTAGTACCTGTATCCAGGGAATATGAAATGCCATTGCACTGGTAAGCCAGACAGCCACCCAATGACCAATCAAACAGGCGGCCAGATGCAAAATCGACTGTGGGAAGCGAGGAATTTTGGCGATTATCAATCCTACCAACAGGCCGTATACTGGCATGTACAGCAAGAGGGAACTATTATCAACCCAGTTGACAGCAACGATTGAGAAAACCACACTATAGAGCCCGACTGCTAGCAGCGCCAGCACCATCCAACCCTCACTAGGATTGAGAAAGCTGAGAAGTTCTCCTAGAGGTACAAGCCGACCATCTGGTTGATTATCGTCGTTGGAATAGGGGTTAGCTTTCTGAATAGTCACATTTCCTCATGAGCCATT
>CBJMBI010000283.1:0-5539 GCA_966427955.1 uncultured Ktedonobacterales bacterium | reverse complement strand
GATGAACAGGTCATCATCCAACATATTCGGGAAGGGCGTTTTCAGCGTAGCCTCTCATTGGTTACGGCGTTTGCGAGCCTGCTGAGCGGTCTAGAGGTCACCTATGAGCACTATGTCGGTAGCTATAGCCAGCAAATCATGTACACACCAGTGATTCTGAGCGTGGGCTTGCTCATCACAAGTATCTGGGCAGTTTTTAATCGTTGGGCGGCTCGTGTCCTGATGCCCATTGTTTCTTTCCTGAACATGCTTGATGGGCTGATTGGCTTTTTCCTGCACATTCGTGGTGTTCACCGCAAACCAGGTGGCTGGCGCCTACCCATCTTTAACGTAGTAATGGGACCACCATTGATGGCCCCATTACTGTTTATGAGTAGTGGCTTTCTTGGCTGGATTACCGCATTTCTGCGACGTGAGGAAGACCTGACTCCTCCTCTCCCCAAAGGTCGATACCGACGCTCTCTCTGGCTGGACATGCTACCTCAGGAGCTGACACGAGAGATCAGTACTGTCGAGCAGGAGATTCGTGAGGGACGCTTCCAGCGTCTGATGGGGATTGCCACAGCCCTTTCTGGCTTGTTTAGTGGCATGGAATCTGTCTATTCCCATTATAAGAACAATTTCCAGTATCGCATCGAGTGGACGCCCGTCGTTCTGACACCTGCCGTAGTGATCGCAGGCATCGGCACAGTATGGAGTCGAACGATTGCTCGCACATTGCTTCCTATAATATCAGCATTGGCACTCATTGATGGAACCATCGGCTTTTTCTATCATGTACGTGGGATCTTACGCCGTCCTGGTGGCAAAAAGCATCTCGTGTACAATGTGCTCCATGGGCCGCCGATCTTTGCGCCGCTGCTGTTTGCCTCGACAGGCTTTCTTGGTCTGCTTGCCAGTCTTTTGCGGAGGGAAAGACGATGAATGAGAACCTACTCCACCTGCACCCCTGCCCCGTTAAACTCGACAATTTTAAGAAGTGATGGTATACTTGGACGGTATTGCTAAGCAATAATACTTTATTGTTGTAGCATAGAAAAGAAAGGGCTTTTATAAGGAGAATTAGAAGAGCTATGGGGGATTGGGATGGGAAAATGAAACATCTGGCTGCTCTCGCGCCAGATGATTTTGTGCGATGGCTAGTGTGTGACGGTCAATTTGTGAAAGAATTGCCAACTAATTTTGCCAGTCGGGAAATAGATGGGGATGTATTATGGGATATTCGCATCAAGGGAAGACCAACTCT
Organism: uncultured Ktedonobacterales bacterium; assembly: GCA_966427955.1. Taxonomy (GTDB): domain Bacteria; phylum Chloroflexota; class Ktedonobacteria; order Ktedonobacterales; family Ktedonobacteraceae; genus DASYAN01. Next base: position 4,293 of record CBJMBI010000283.1, on the reverse strand, counting down.
GCTCCATCTAGAGTTTCAGGTCAAACCGGAAACCATAATGGGGCGCAGGATGTGGGAATACAATGTTGAGGCTTGCCTCAAATACAAGCAGCCTGTCCACTCAGTTGTCATCTATTTGCAAAAGCCAGGCAGTCCACAGGCTAGGCCTCCCTATCGTGTGCAGTTGCCCGATGGAAGAAACGTGCACGAATTTTGGTACGACGTGGTAGAATTATGCAAGGTGGAGACCGAGCAGCTTTTGCAGAGTAGACTCAAGGGTTTGCTGCCACTGGTACCCTTGACGCGGGAGGGAAAGCGACAGGAGGCAGTGGAGCGGGTGATCGAAGAGCTGCTGGAGCCGGGAGTGCAGAATCCAGAGGAATTATTGTGGTTAACGTATGGCCTAGCAGGTCTAGTGCTCAAAAAGGAAAACGATCAGAATTGGCTGAAAAGGAGGTTTGCTATGCTCAAAGATATTCTGGAGGAAAGCTGGACATTCCGGGAAATGCGTGACGAACTCCTACAGAAAGGGCTCGTCGAAGGTAGAGCTAAAGGCATAGCTGAAGGTAAAGCTGAAGGTAAAGCTGAAGGCATAGCTGAAGGCATAGGACAAATGCGCCAAGCTGTTGTAGATGTTGTGCAGGAATGCTGTCCTGAGTTAGCTCAACTGGCAAAAGATGTGGTAGCGCCCGTCACCGATCTCACGCAGTTGCGCCATCTCTTGGTCAAGCTCAGTAGTTCCGCTCATAGTCCCGAACAGGCACGTCAGGTACTCCTAGCTTTCGGACAATGATCACGGTGTGGTACCTTTGACAGTTCTTCAAGCGTTCCTCATGAGGAGGAACTCTGATGGGCAGGATTTCCTGGCACAAAAAAGCATCAGGCTTTTCAAGCTTGCATGTGCATCCCGTGCCTGAGCCATCGCTGTTCCTCCTCTGAAAATGGAAGCCATTCTGCGGCCTCCTGAGCCAAGCCAATCACCTGCTGGATCTCCACGCCATCCGTTAATGCCTATTGGAAATCGCTTACAAGTTTTCTTCTCGCCCTTTGTTTCTCTGTCCAGGTTAGGCTTCGATATCTGAGGCTTCCTTTACTCTTCGATGATCAGGACTGTGTGTGGGGCTTCGAGCAGAGAGTGTTGCACACAGGACTTCAAAGGAGGTCGTTTTGCCAACTACTGCCAGGAGAAGAGAATGCATATAACTCTTCAATTTGCTTCTTAGAAAAGGAAAAGCAAATTGAAGAGTGTGATCATTCCCATTCTCGCTTGAGTGTATCATAGACTCAGCACTCTATGATACACAGTATCCAGTTATCTGAGAAATATTTACAGACCTGGTATCCTCGTTAAAGGAAAGGTCACTATTGTCGGATGAAAGGACCACTAAGGGCATAGAGAGTACTCTCTCCGCTAGCATTCTTCAAGAGAGATCTCACACCCATCATTTGGAACTGTCTATAGTTGCTTGCATCGGTGGTCCCAACCCATGCTTCACGCAATTCGGGACTGGTATCAGTACTGGGCTGTTGTACAGAGAAACTGATGCTGGTTGGATTCCCCACGCTATTAAAAAAGTGGTACGTTCCATTGACCTTCAAATTGAACTCCATTCCATCCGCCCGTCCGGAGAACGTTCCAGAAAATGTTCCATTTCCATCATAATATTCGGTTATGACGAGCGTTTCTCCAGTAGACGGATTCTTGTATGTTCCTGTTAGGTTAGCAGCCATTTTGCTTCCTTTCTCGCTAACAGCTTTGCATTACTGTACAAAGCTCACAAAGAGATCATTGCATCACGCTCATATTCAAAACATATGAGTATCATACAATACTATTTAAATATACTGTATAAATCTCATAAAAGCAAGTTTATCTTATTGCACAAGATAAGATCTTTATAAAATATTTATCTTATTATACAAGAAATACCAGAATCTTTTGATGTGATATTTGCGTGCAACGATCGGCGTGCAAGAAGCAGACACAAATAGGATTACAGGAGATCTTGCAACCTCATCCTTCACCTCCTCTACCTACTTTCTAGCCTAAGAAAGTGTGTTCTAGAAGTCCTCAATTGGACCAGCTAAATATCGATCCAATACCGTCTGCTTGTCACCAATTGCGCTAGATCATCGTGTACTATTGCAGAGGAGCGGAGAATTGATCTTGCACGAGAGTAAAGCATTATAGTAGAGGGAAACAAGCATAGGGTCTCCCATTTTCAAAGCCGATGAACCGCCAATCTTTGCGCCGCTGCTGTTTGCCTCGACAGGCTTTCTTGGTCTGCTTGCCAGTCTTTTGTGGAGGGAAAGACGATGAAAGTGCGTAATCGGAAACAAAGCAAATCATCGAGGGTTGCTAAGCGGCAATTATTGGAAGAGATCCAACGTCTCCCAATCGATGCCAAGACGGGCGAGCCACTTGCCCCACGTGCTCAACCGGGCTATTATCCAGGCTACGCTACATTGAGCCAGCAAGCTTTCTGGGATGAAGCAACACGTCAGGTAGTACTGGCGCGTGTCGAGCAGGTCCCACCTATTCGCTTTTTCTCGCCTGAAGAAGCACAACTCATGCAGGCCGTGTGTGATCGCTTGCTTCCTCAAGATGATCGGGATGAGGCTCATAAGATACCCGTCTTGAATTATATTGATGACCGGCTCTACAACCGGCGTATCGATGGCTACCAATTTGCAGACATGCCCCCAGACCATGAAGCGCATCGTCTCGGCTTGCAAGCTATTGATCTGATTGCCAAACATCTCTACAACAGGCCATTTGTTGAACTTGGTCCTCACGATCAGGATGTCGTCTTACAAACCATCCATGACGAAAAGCCACCTGCCGCACAAGAGATCTGGCAGAAGATGTCCATCAAGCGCTTTTGGATGCTTCTCATGCAAGATGTGGTTGATGCCTATTATGCTCATCCCTATGCCTGGGACGAAATTGGCTTTGGCGGTCCTGCCTATCCACGTGGCTATATGCGCTTGGAAGGAGGCCAACCTGAGCCTTGGGAGGTCGATGAGCAGCGCTATGAATGGAAGGCCCCGCCATCAGCTCTCTCTGACGTGTACAGACCCGTTGGAGGTGTCCCACATGAGCATAAACACCAGATGCCTGGGCAGGAAGGCTCACATTAAATTATAGAAAACTGGGAGAATGCATAGAATGAAAACTCCGTTGTTTGGAGCATTTAAGGAGCCAAAAACAGGGAAGCACATGCTGGGGCCTATCCAGAAGATTGATTTCCCGATGCGGCGCTTTGAGCCCGACGAAGAGGTTGATATCTGTATTGTCGGTGTTGGATCGGCTGGAGGAGTACTAGTCCAACGGCTGGCTCGGGCTGGATTTCGTGTGGTGGGAATTGAGGTAGGCCCATTCTGGGATACCCAGCGAGATTGGGTCAGTGATGAGGCTGGCTCGTACAAGTTATATTGGAATGACCTGCGTATTACAGGTGGAGAAAATCCTATCACATTGGGAGCCAATAACAGTGGGCGGGGAGTTGGTGGCGGCTCGACGCACTGGGCTGCTTTTGCACCACGTTTCCATCCCTCTGATTTCCATGTACTCTCAGCAGATGGCCTTGGCGCTGATTGGCCCATCTCGTACGAAGATCTCAAACCCTACTATGAGCTGCTGGAGAAGGAAATGCCGGTTGCTGGTCCAGCATATTTTCCTTGGGGAGATCCCCATGGCTATCCCTATGGTCCACATCCCTTAGGTGGTGTGGGTGCCATCTTGGTCGAGGGCTGCTCAAAGCTCAATATTCCAGTGGTGGCTGGTGGCCCGGTCGCCATTCTTGAGGGATCACATGGTGATCGTCCGCATTGCATCTATCGGGGTTTCTGCATTCAGGGCTGTAAAGTAGGAGCCCAGCAGAGTACGCTCATTAGCCATGTGCCCGATGCCATTCGCCATGGAGCTGAGATTCGTGCTGACTCGATGGTTGCCCGCATCAATCTAGGCAAGAATGGCTTAGTAACAGGTGTGACCTACTTTGATCCAGAAGGACGAGAGCGGGAGCAAAAGGCCAAGCTAGTGATTGTCTGCGGATATGCCATCGAGACTCCTCGACTGCTCTTGAACTCGGCTTGTCCTGGCTTCGAGAATGGACTGGCGAACTCGAGTGGGACGGTTGGGAAATACTTGATGGTTCAGATTGGCAATGTCGTTCTTGGGCGCTTCGAACAGCTTGTTCGTATGTATAAAGCTCCACCAGCTCATGCTCTGACTGAAGAATTCTATGAAACCAATCCCAAAAACGACTTTATCCGTGGCTTTGCCATTCAAACGGTTGGGCCATTGCCTAT
>CBJMBI010000282.1:0-5560 GCA_966427955.1 uncultured Ktedonobacterales bacterium | reverse complement strand
CCATGGGATTGTTGTCTTGGCTCTTTGTTTGCTCCTGTATCTTCTTGGCTGATAACTGATGGAACGTGGTAGTCACTGCTAGTGTCAGCAGTACTATTGTCAGCAGTATCCCTCCGACTGTGATTAATTTCCGATGTGGCGTATACTGCTGGGAAGGAATAACTGATGAAGGGTCTTGTTTCCTCTGGTGATGAACTTGTATTTTTTGCTTTGCTGGAGTGGAATGTCTATCATCCTGCATGTTTAAAAGACGTGATGCTCGCTTGGCTATGGGAATCTCGGGATGCTCATCGGTATACAAAAATGTGGAAGGGAGTCTAGAAGCTGTGGGCTTGCGACGTCGCTGGGGAAGGGAATAGTGCTCTGAATGCTGCGTTTGGCCCTCTTCTCTCGGGTCTTCTTGCGATGGGGTTTGGTGCATCTGGCTATCCTCTTCATCTCTGCTAACATTTCCAGATATCTGAAAGTATGTATAGGCTTGAATAGCTCATAGTGTTATGTCATGACTATCTATATCATACTGAGCCCTAGCCTACCTATCAATTATACCCCTTGTCTGAATACAGAGCAGATAGAGCCATGGTTCAAGAAGATTGATACATCTCGTATTCGGCAGGTTTGTGCCATAAAAGAGGGCCCTCTTCTCCGTAGTTTGTTACCTTCATGAGACTTGATGCATTAGTTCTTTCTCTGGGGGGAAAAAGGGACGCTTTGAGGCTGTCTCTAATAACTCTCAATTTGTCCCTCGATGCCCCTAGCAAAAGGCCTCTTCCTTAGGTATTCTTCGTAGAGAGAGGGAGTGGTTGCAAAGCTTTTCAGGAAAAAGCTCTCTCAACTTGCGAGATTTTTTACAAATCTTTGAAGCTTTTCTCAAGACTCTATGCTAGAGTTATTGTGGAAAACATTCTTGACCAAGCTGAACAGTAGTTTGGGCATAAAAATTTTTTAAGGAGAGAAGTGAAGGAGCAAGAGTATCCCTCTTCAAGGTCATGCGGATTTGATCTTGCCTGTACTTGCTTGTTTCCTCTCCTCTAGAATAGAAATATCGGGGCTGGAGCTAATGAATAAGCTGGAATATGTCAATACGCAAACGCCAGAAATGCCTGATAGTGCTTTAATAGCACAGACACTTGCAGGCAATGACCACACCTTTGAGTGCCTGATTAACCGCTATCGAACTCCGCTATACAATTTTATTGGTCGCTGTCTGAAGGATCAAGAGCAAGCTGGTGATGTATTACAATTTGTCTTTATGCAACTATATATATCCCTACCTAAGTTGCATATGAATCTCTCTTCCACGCGTACCAAGACTCCGCTCAAGTCCTGGCTCTTCCAAGTAGCCTGGAATCGCTGCATGGATGAACTGCGAAAACAGCGTCCCCTCCTGTTCTCTGAACTAGAAAATTCCAATGAGGAGGAAGAACTTTCGCTGATTAATGCAATCCCTGACAGTTATCCGCTGCCAGAAGAAATTGCTGAGCGTCATGATCTGCAATCTGTCTTACAGCAAGCTATTCGAGCACTACCTCCCAAGTTTCGATCAGTTGTCTTTTTGCGCTATAGTAGAGAATTAAGTTATGTTGAAATTGGGCGTGTTCTGAATATGCCAGAGAATACTGTCAAGACCTATTTCCAGCGTGCACGTCCTCTCTTGCGTGCCAAATTGGCAGTCCATGGTCAAGTGGCAGTTCACTAGTCTCTTGCTCCAGATCGCCGTTGCCATCTCTTCTGTCCAGGCCCTTTTCGGCACCCTTGCAATACCCTTTGAGCAATTTAGCACTACCAATCTAGTGAGAGATCTCAGAGAGCACAATCAGATCAAAGATTGTTGCATCAGCAGTTCTCTAGTTGGTTGAAAAGGGTATGTGAGGAGTGCCTTTTTTATCTTGCTTGTCGTGTATGTTCTTGAAGAAGGAGTAATCCTCAAGCAAGAGGCAGATGATGGGATTGGTCCAGATGGCCGTAACAAAAAATAGAGAAAAATCATCGTAAAATATGCATTAAATCTCTGCTAAAATATTGATATACAATGGCATTGACATTCGAAATTTTTTAGGGTATATTCTAGACTGTAAATCGTACAACACTAATTGTACGGTTTTAAGTGATTTGAAGAGTGGCGCATTTTGAAATGGCAGAAAGGTAGTTTTTTCATGAAAACACTTGCCGCATATACACAAAAGAGTGGGCTTGATCTTCGTGCTCCGGGCGTAGTAGAGCAGGTTATTGATGCCATTGAGTTAATGGATGAGGAATTGGAAAAGGTCAGCGGTGCCCAGTTTGGTTGGGGCGGCGGTTTTGGTGGTGGCTTTGGCGGCTTTGGCGGCTTTGGTGGCTTTGGCTTCCTCCCTGTCATCCTTATTCCTATTATCCCCTTCTGCGGCTGTGGCTTTGGTGGTTGGGGATGGTAATCACTCGCTTATCGATTTATTGATTGAGGAATTTCATCTTACAGGCGGCGCAGAGACCCGATGCATGGAGCGCATCGAGGGGGAAGCGCCGCCTCCTTTTATTTGAGGAATTTTACTATATTACTGCCTCTAAATAATCTAGAGCTGCTAAATTTACCTTTTATCTTCTTTCATCCTAGTTTCTTGCATCATCTCTATGGATCTGTATTCAAAAAATCGAGAAAAACTGAGAAATAGATAAACTATAAATTAAATCTCTTCTTAATTATTGATATATAACTTTATTGACATGTGGTTTTTAGTATGATACATTTTAGATTGTATTAGATACATTTATAGTTGTGATGGTTTTGATGAAAATTGATGAGTGGCGCATTGTGAAGTGTGCAGAAAGGCGATTTTTCATGAAAAAACTCATCGACCATACGCTAGAGAGTGCAGTTGATCTTCGTACCGGAGAAATCTTGGAGGACTCTCTGGATGCTATGAAACTGACAGACGAGGAGTTGGAAGAGGTTACTGGCTCTCAGTGGCCCATGATGTACCCTGGAATGGGCTATGGTGGATACGGATATGGTGGATACGGTGGTGGTTATAGTCAGACGACGACTTTTTCGACGAGTAGTTTTTATGGTGGTGGCGGTGGATACGGATACGGCGGTGGATACGGTCCCTGGATGTGATAAAAATTTTTCTGTTGACCCCGTTGAGCAGGTAAGATGGCTACACAGATCATGATAGGACCCCATGCAATTGAGACATGGGGTCCTATCATGATCTAGTGGACGAAAGTTTTTCCTTCTTTTAGTACTTCACTCCCCCCAAATAGGCCACGGCTGATCGATCAACTCTTTGCCTTGTTTCGACCAGAGGACGAAGGTACTTTATAAATTGATCAGCTTCATCGGCTGTGAGTGCCTGGTGTATGACTTCTTCAAGCGTGGGAGTAAGAGGGTTGAGAGACGATTTCAGGAATGCTTCCCAGCTCGGCTTTTGAGCAGCAGGGGGAATATTCTCAGATGTACCAGGAACAATGCCAATTTGTAGTGCAAGGTAGATTTCTGGAAATCCTACCCCCTCAAGAAACTTCAGAAGGTCACGTTCAGTAAAATCTGACATCGAGCCTGTCTGAGCAGATTGAAACCGTTCATAGACCGCACGCAATTTCTTTGCAAGAGGCATGATGGGTGTTACATCGTAGCCAGACAAAAGGTTTGGTGGCTCAGGATACATAAAACTGGGAATGGGTTCAAAAATGGAGAGTCTACCTCGTGGCTTGAGGACACGATAAAACTCCTGGAGGGCTTTTTTCTTATCTTTCACGTATACAAGTACAGAGCGAGCTGTCACAACATCAATAGAATTTGACTCAATCATATGCAAGTTATCAGCCGAAGCTTGAAGAAACTGGCAGCGATCAAGAATGCCCATCTGTTGTGCAAGAGTATGGCAATGATCAAGCAAATTCTGCGAAATATCACAGAAAATGACCTTTCCTCTTTCTCCAACCAAAGGTATTGCTCCAAAGGCAATGAGCCCATCACCGCAACCAACATCAAGTAGAGTATTACCTGGACGTATTCGGGCGTTTTGCAAAAGGGTGTTACGAATTTGAGATAAAGTTGACAACATGGCTTCGAGTACTTGCGGATCTCCTCCGTGGCGTCGTTGGAGGAGCCACTGTGCCCATTGATCTTGAATTTTATTTGTCATTGAAGTGAGGTCTCCTGTTTATTCATACTATTTTCGCTCTCTGTTAGTCATCGCAACTAGCTCTCTGCAATGCCCTTTCATAGCAGATCGACAGACAAGTGACTCCGCTTTAGCGACTTTGTTCTCTTGCAGAAAAAGAGGTTGATCTCTCATACTTGCAAAGCTAGCAAAAATCTCATAAGCACATATAGATATCAGATAATTTTTCACGGTCGTATTCAGCTTAAGTGGACTGCTTATAATCGATCAGCTTGACTTTCGCTAATTTTTAGGGTAAACCTATTTATACAAAGCAGATGGCAGTAATCCTGCTTGAGAAGCTTTTTGGACTTTTCTTAAAAAAGGAGAAAAACGTACAATGAGTGATGTAACCAAGAAAATTCTTGATCGTGAGCATCTCACTGCTATCGAGCTTACTGATCAAGATCTGGACAAGGTCAATGGTGGCCAGTTTGGCTGCTTTTTCCCCTTCTTTGGCTTTGGAAACTCATTTGCTCTAACCTCAATTGCATTTGCAGGTGGTTTTGGAGGCTTCTGGTAAATCGACGATATTGGCATAACTGTCTTGCGCTTGCTCCATGGATTGCTATAATCTGTGAAGCCAAGACGAGCATAGAGCTTGATTACCACGTTTTATCGTTAACCCTCTAGTTTATGCACATGTTCAGGATGCCCATGTTTAGTAAGGTGCTTTTGTCTCCTACTAGATGTGGGCACTTTATTTGGTTGATCTCTTACCATTCAATCCTCTCCAGAAAATGATCAATCCATTACACTATGGTATTTGAGCAAAAGTTTTATTTTTTATTTATGGTTGAGTATTTATTTTGCATATATGCATGAGTATAAGATTATTGTAGAGTATATTAAATAACAAAAAGGATACGTTTTTTTTGTGGTCATATTCAGCTTAAGTGGACTATTTATAATCGATCAGCTTGACTTTCACTGGTTTTTAGGGTAAACCTATTTGCGTGAGGCAGGAAGAAATGATCCGGCATTCACAGATTGTTTATCCTTTGTGGAAAAAAAGAAAGGATCCTTATTATCATGAGTGACGTAATGAAGAAGATTTTCGATGATGAACTCCATAACCAGGAGGATCAGACTGTAGTCGAACTCGCAGAGCATGAATTGGAAGAAGTCACTGGAACTGAGTGGGGTTGCTTTTTCCCGTTCACTCAGTCAAACTCATTTGCGATAACATCACTTGCCTTCACAAATAATAACAGTGGCATCTTCTAAGACGGCATCAGCTCTCTAACTGTTAAAGGAAGAGTTCTGCCGTTACAGGCTCTCACGTAGCCTGTAACAGATGGTCCAAAGAGTTGTACGAGGAAAGACTTCCGCAATTGGGAGTCGAGGAAAGGAACACACAATGAGTGACGTAACCGAAAAAAAGCTTGATCAGAAGGTTGTTGAGCGTGAGGGTT
>CBJMBI010000281.1:0-5565 GCA_966427955.1 uncultured Ktedonobacterales bacterium | reverse complement strand
TTACGTGAGAGCACATTACTAGAACTCCTGGGTAATCCACATCAGCAGTATACAAATACACTTATTGCTGGAACGAAAGGCAAGGGATCAACTGCAGCATATATTGAGCGTGTTCTGCGTGAAGCCGGAGTACGTACGGGCCTATATACACAGCCAGACCTGCATACTTTTCGCGAGCGCATACAGATCAATGGCCATCTCATTAGTGAAGAAGAAGTTGGACAGTTGATTCCTGAAATTCGTGCAGCAGTAGAACAAATTCAGGCACGAAAGCAATTTGGTCCCTTCATCACCTACGAAATCGGCACAGCCCTGGCATTTCTCTCTTTTGCTCGCCAGCACATTCAACATGCCATAGTCGAGGTTGGCATAGGTGGACGCCTAGATGCTACCAACGTAACCCATCCTCTGATCTCAGTTATCTCCTCGATTAGCTATGATCATATGCAAATTCTGGGAAATACACTGGCCCAGATTGCAACAGAGAAAGCAGGCATTATCAAACCTAATGGACTGGTCGTGACGTCAGCTCAGTCACCAGAGGCTCTGCTAGCCATTGCAGCCATAGCCCAGCAACGCAAGGCACAACTGGTTCGCATTGGTTCTGCGGATAGTGACCCCGCTCAGGAGGCAGTCGATGCAGGACAACTTCCCCCTTTGAGCTATCGTTATCGCTCTCATTGGCAGAGACAAGAAGGTCAGAGCATCACTGTGTGGACTCCAAACCAAGTCTTGGTAGACTTGGAAATACCCCTGCTCGGAGTGCATCAAGCCGAGAATGCCACGTTGGCTCTGGCAACTCTTGACCTCTTACGCGAACGTGGTGGCTATGCCTGGAACGAAGAAATTTTACGCAGCGGCTTCAAGGCTGTACACTGGCCCGCTCGTCTCCAAATCATCGGACACAATCCTACTATTGTTGTGGATGGGGCTCACAATACCGATTCTGTCTATAAAGTTCTACAAACGCTTCGTTCGCTCTTTTCTCCTCACCACCTGATCATTGTCCTGAGTATGAATAGAGATAAAGATCTAGCAGGCATTGTACAGATTCTAGCGGACGTTGATAGCGTCGTACTGACACGCCTCAAGAATCCACGCTCTGCCCATATTGAAGAGATGGCATCGCTCTTCAGCAAATATGCACCCAATGTCAAAGTATATCGCGCCGACACTACTGAAGAAGCTATGGATCTGGCCCTTGACCTTGCAGAACCCAACGACCTAATCTGTGCAACTGGATCCCTCTACTTGGCAGGGGAAGCTTTGCGCTGGGGAGCTACCCATGGGGATCAAACTGCTGCATCTGAGATTGAAGGGATAGACCATTAGGGGTTTTCCTTGGCTATTCTTTTTGCATGCGCTACACTTCCTAAAGCCGTGGATTGTGCCCCACTATCGACCCTGTATACCCATACCTTCGTAGCGTTAAAATAGCTTGCACAGTTGGAACAACACATTCGTGTTTTTACCCACAGCACTTCGCTAATGATGCAAGCTGATATCAAATCCAAGCAATCTAGATGCCCGTTTTGCTAGATTTTCAATACTTCTATCATATTCATTGAGAGATAATTCTCCAAGATATTCAATGCACATAGGAGTATCATCCCCTTTCAAATTTCTTTTTACTTGGTCAAACTTATTATTAGCTTCTACTATATTTTGCTCAATTAATTTTCTCATCTTTTTTTTCTCCTCAGAATCCAATTTCGTTGTGGTCTCTAAATATTTTTCAATACGATGAGAAATTTTGCTATGGCGATTATGCAGTACTTGAAGCCGTAAATAAAGAGACATTCTTCGCTCTAGCCTGCTGAGTTCATTAAATTCATTGAACAATGATTTACTAATAGAATTCTCCTGGTATTTTTTTACATCTATATTACAATTTTTAATATTATTAATATCTTTATTAAGATCTTCCATTTCTTGCTTGGTAAAAATCGGAGATTTCTTCTCACCTTGAACCAGCTTGGCATAGCTCTGATCAATTTTCTCGATTACAGGACCTCTCAAAAATGGGGACATATCGATTTCTACGACATTAGCTCTTTCAAGACACTCTTCGAGTTTTTTAAACGCAACCTGCTTGTCTTCTTCATTTATAGCATTCCCAGAAAAATATGGCTCAAGCTTAGCATTCGCCTCCCTATGCAGGTTTTCAATTCTCTCTAAGCCCTCTTTAAAGCTGCTCTGTTTGTCTTCCTCAATAGCCATGGCATGTCGATATTTGTCAAAGCGATTACGTCTGTGCATAATTTGGGCATTTATCTCATTCACTAAGGACAAATCTAACTGTCGTTTTATCTCTTCAAGTACTCTAAATACATCTTTCTTCTCTTCATTCACATCAATTTCTGTCAGATATGTCTCAATAGCAGATGTAGCTTGCTCACGCCGCCTATCTAGCTCTTTCAAATCATCGATAAAATTCTGCCGTTGCAGGTTCGTCAAACGTGGAGATTGATCAATGTGTCTCAGAATTTTGTTATATGTTTGACTAATTGCTTTATTCAATCTATCCAATAGAAATTTATCTAATTTACATTCTATTTCTTTAATATCATCAAGATATCTATTTATTTCTTTTATCGACTCAAAGTATTTTTCTTCGTCATTACTCTCTCCCGAGAGATATTGTTCAATATAAGAGCAAGCACACTTTTGATTCTCCTTAATACGCTTCAAATTTTCTTTAAATTCCTGTACATCCTGTTTTGCAAAATATCGAGATTGTCCTCTATGCTCAAAAAGATATGTATAGCTTTTTTGAATTTCTACAGTGACTTTATTCACATGTGACCTTATATCAAAAGCTAAAACCAGATTCTTCTCTAACTCTTTGATATCGGTCAGACTCCTTTCTAGCATTTCAAATGCCTGAGATTTCCTTTCCTCACTGCTATCAGTTCCTGAAAGATATTTTTCAATCTGAGCACGAGCAACCTGACACCTCTCCCTAATTTTTCCCCATTTCTTCTTAAAGGCTTCTGGCTCTTCACCTGCAAGAATGCTAGATTGTTCTACATGTTGGAGAAGCTGATGATAACTCTGATCAAACTCTTTCTGGAGTTTATTTGCTGACTCTCTGACCTTTGATAACTGCTTATTTAGCTCTTGTTTTAGCGATTTGAGAAGGCTATTAACTTTTCTAAGCGTTGTCAGCGCGTTATCCTTTACGCGTATATCGGCTTCTCCTGAAGAATATGCCTCAAGCTGAGATTTGGCGACATGATGACTATCTCTAATTTCTTGCAAGAAGACCTTGAGATCTTCTGGTTTTTTTGTATCAAAATACTTAAATTTATTGGAATGTCGAATAAGCAGAAGGTACATTTCTTGACATTGTTGATCGAGTGGATACAGTAAGTGCTCATCTAGTAGCTTTTCCAGCTCCAGTAGCCAACCATTAAGCATACTAATTTTATTAACTTCTTTTATTCTGCCATATTTTATAATTTCTTCAATTTCACTTCTTATATTTGCAATATGACTGTCGAACTCCTCTCTTGACATTTCCGTAAACTTGTAAAACACATCTGCATGGTTAGCAAAATAGAGTGCCCTATATAAAGCACTTTGTCCTATCTCTTTGATGTATTCTTGTTCTTCTGTCCCTTTTAAAAACTTAATAATACTATCCATCATATTTTTGTAAACTTTAGTGTTTAATAAATTATTACCAGTATTTACTCCCTGCGGCTGATTTTTTTTAGGAAGATAGCTAGCTCCAAAGAATCTACCAAATTTATAAGACATAACCAAGTCTCCTTCTCTCACTTGACAGTAGTGAGTAACAAAGGACCATATTTCTAACTAAAACTTTGTACTACAGATTTTTCTCTTGTCCTAACTTTCTAAATACTCTAGCATGTGTTTCCCTATAACAATCTTTGGACAAACCAAGCTAACCGCTATTAGATACCTTCAAAAGCCTACTATAAATCTTCATGGAAGGTATAATCTGCATGACTATCCTTGCCAATTGCTCTCAGCTATGAACTATTAACTCATGATACAACACCAATTTTCCATGTGTGTACTTATGAGTATAACTCAGAAATCTGGCAATTACGAAGGACAATAAGGAACAACTCTGTGCAAGATGATTGAAGCTGTCAAGTTGTCCTATTTATTTCATCATTTTGTCTGTTTGTTCTATTGATAAGACTTTCAAAGTAGATGTTCTCCTTCCTCTTAAATCATTGACTTCCAGGTTGCAAATAGCCCATCATAACTAGTCTCAACTTATCAGGAACCAGAGAATGTTATAATGAGCTTTGAGTGGTTAGTACAACCTACCTCTAGTAGTGACGTCCGGTATCAGTAGGTTTATTACAGCAAGTGCAGTAGCTCGTCATATTTGGAATAATGGATAATACTGTGCATAGTCTTTCTCAGGAGCGCATCAGGACTAACACTCCTGAGTATTCAGTTAATTCAGTAGGCGTAATCCAATCAAGTGGAACTGTTCAAAGGCAGCGGAAACGCGCTACCTAGAACATGCATTTCTCGTTTTTGATGAGATCAGTACAAGTCTCCCTTGATCTCTTGCTCAGTTATGGTCACATAACAAGCAGATATTTTCACCGTAATCGACATATTTTTACATATTTTAGAAAGGCAGAGACGATGTCTTTTCGCCTTGAGAGAGGCATCGCTTTGAGACTATGATGCGACCACACTTGATAGAAGAAAATATCATTGACCGTCTGTTTGGCTGGTGGTATGCCATCGCAACTCCCCAAGAAAGGTCAAAAGATGCTCCCTTACACGAACGGGCACTCATACGCAAAAGCAGATTTATCAGTCTTATCCTGCTTATTGAGATTGTCTATCACATCTTTTATCTCTACATTGTCGTTGTACTCGTAAACACTCCAAAAGCGGCTCTTCCTATTTCGATTACTATTGGCTGTTTCATCGTCGGAATTATTTTAAACCGTCTTGGGAAACAGCATATAGCCAGCATTATAGCCTTTGCAGCTATTGAACTTAGTATGTGTTTATACTTTATACATGAGTGCTTTGGAGCGGGAGGATTTTCTCTCGGAGATTCTGGAATCCTTTCGATATTGGTTTCACCAGATATCATCGCTATTGCTCTATTTTCTGCCTGGATAGCGCTATCACTGGGAACATTCAATTGTCTATTTGTAATAGTTATCCTTGCATTTTTTCCTAAAACACCTGACATGATACAGCAACTTGCTGCATCGGGTCCTACAGATTATTACCAGCAAGTGTCTATTCAGGCTGTTGTTATACTGGTGAGTCTCCTCTGGGCAAATAGCGCTTTGCGTGAAATGAAACGTGCTGATCGTGCAGAGGAAATAAATAAGCTTACTCAGGCCCTGACAGCCCATCAGCAAACTGCTTTCCAGGAGAAGCAACAGCTCGAAGAGAGCATTCAACAGATTGTGGCAATCCATATGCGGGTAGCTAATGGCGAACTCGGTGTTCGTGTGCCATTAGATCAGAAAAATAAGCTCTGGTTAATTGCTGGTCCACTCAATAACTTGCTTGCCCGAGCCGAACGCTGGCGCCAAGGTGCGCAACAGC
>CBJMBI010000280.1:0-5613 GCA_966427955.1 uncultured Ktedonobacterales bacterium | reverse complement strand
AGTTTCCGACAAATTCAGCAAAAATCGCTAGATTAATAGGGTCGCCAAGGCTCATCAAAGTGTTCCAAACAATGGAATGTGCAGGTATCTGACTTGATTACTATTGACAACAGAGCCATTTCAAAGTATGGTACTATAATATTACAGATGTGCCTACCGTTTGGCAGATAGGGTTCTCGTTTTTGGACCAAGACAGGACTCGATCGCCGAGATAGAGAAGATCATAAGGGGGGGGATAGGATTCAACGTATGTGGTACCTCAAACCAGCCAAAGCACACAGCCGGCAAAAAAAAGCATTTAGCGCGCCCGGCAGGACTTGAACCCGCAACCACTTGATCCGAAGTCAAGAGCTCTATCCATTGAGCTACAGGCGCATCGGGTATAAGGTACCACATCCCAAAAAGTTTGTCAATCGTCAGAAGCAGGGAAGCAATACAAGAAAGATCGTCAGAAGGTTCTCGGACCTAAGAAGGAGTTGTCAAAATGGAAATCAAAAGACCATACCAGAAAGTATCTATAAATACCAGTTTTGCCCGTCACCATCGCCCTTCTACATCCGTTACATTAAGGTATAGCGTTGTTGTCATGCCATAGCCATTGCATGCGGAAAAGGAGTTCATCATGCCTCAAGAGATTATTCCGCCGGCAGCTCAGAGTCCACGGAACATGACGATTCTAATCGTCGAAGATGATGCTGATATTGCACAATTTCTTCAACAACTTATAGAAGAAGAAACGCCGTACCACACTGTAGTCATAGACAATGGAGAAACAGCACTGGAGGAAGCGCCACGCATTAACCCCTGTCTAATGCTCCTTGACTACCGATTACCAAAACTCAACGGACTAGAAGTATATGACCGCTTGCAGCATCAAGAAGAAACGCGAGATATACCATCTATTATGATGAGTGCTACTTTGCCAACCAAAGAGCTAGAAAAGCGAGGCATATACCAGTTGCGCAAACCGATGGACATCGGAGGTGTAATCCGTATGATTACCCATGCACTGGCCAGTTCAGAGGAAAAACACCTGCAACAAACCTGTTAGTACCCATTTAAGGAATAGGGCATCTATTCCTTAGGGCAATAACAAGATTACATAATTCAACAGGACAAACATCCAGCCTCCTGGAACAAGCAGATACAGGATGAGGAAAGAAATGCTCTCAAAACAAGATTGACAGAAGGACATCCCTTTGGTATACTTCTGTCCATCAGAGGCACTACGCTGGTGCCAGGGGTCGGCCTCGCGCTTATCTAGCAGTTTCTCTTGGCGGCCATACGTTCTGATGAGAAGAATGGGAGTGGTGCATGCCATCAGGTTCACACGACGCATACAAACGCGACATGGCTTGCGAGCCATGGCTCGAACAGGCCAGAATTAGGCCAGATATGTATGAGGAACAAGAGGACCAGTGGGCCATTCTTCGGCATGAGGTGGAAGGAGAGGATATGCAGCAGCGGCTAGAGCGAGTGCAATTGGGTAGGGAGCAGCGAGATACCGAAGAGGGCACCGTTTCTTCTCGGTCGTCTTTCGACGCACTTAGGCAAGCTACACATACTGCAGATATTGTTGTAGTTGGCGTAGGCGGCGGTGGTATGAATGCAATCAATCGTATGATTGATGCTAACGTCCGTGGTGTACGTTTTGTAGCAATGAACACAGATGCGCAAGTGCTAGCGCTCTCACAGGCCTCCAACCGCATCTGTTTAGGCCAACATCATACAAAAGGGTTGGGAGCTGGAGGCAATGCTGCTGTCGGCATGCGTGCTGCAACTGAAAGTACAGCAGAAATCCGCGCCGCCTTGGGTGATGCCGATCTGGTGTTTATTGCTGCTGGCATGGGCGGCGGTACAGGCACTGGAGCCGCTCCAGTTGTTGCTTCGATTGCTAAAAAGCTTGGAGCCCTTACAGTGGGGATTGTTACAATCCCATTCACATTCGAGGGATCACGCCGCCGACGCATTGCAGAGCAAGGTATCACAGAACTACGTGGTGAGATTGATGCTCTGATCACTGTTCCCAATGATCGCTTGTTGACTACTGTTAGCCGAGAACGCAGTCTATCTGAGGCATTTAAGGTGGCAGATGATGTTCTGCGCCAGGGTGTCCAGGGTATTGCCGAAGTAATCAATGTGCCAGGTATGGTCAATGTGGATTTTGCGGATGTGCGCAGCGTCCTATCTGAGGCTGGCACTGCACTGATGAGTATTGGCCAAGGACAAGGACGTAATCGAGCCCAAGTTGCTGCAGAAGAGGCTATTGCTGGAGGTTTCCTCAACGTCACTATTCGTGGCTCAAAACGTGTTCTCTTTAATATCAGTGGTGGCGATGAGGTGACTCTTTTTGAGGTCAATGAGGTAGCAGAACGGATTCGATCTGCTATCGATGATACAGCAGATATTATCTTCGGCGCAGTCATTGATCCTACGCTAGGAGATACTATGCGCGTGACATTGATCGCTGCGGGTATGGAAGATCTCCATACAGTGCGATCAGGGATAAACCATCCCGACTCAGCACTTCGTTCCTCACAATCTCATGCAACTGGAATGAGAGGAACTCCTGCTCCAATGACTCCTAATTCCTTTAGGATACCTTCTGCTCAAATAGTTCCGCCAACAGTGCCACCTCCAACTCAGCCAAGCAGGATAGCAACACAAGGCCGGCAACAGCGTAGCTTGAATGATCTGCGAGGTATCCGCGGCATGGGACGGCGACAGGATGATCGCTAACTGTTAAAATTATAGCAAAAGAAGCCTGATGACATTTTACATACTCCAAATGTTATCAGACCTCTTTTTAAGCAACCTGAAGACTATCCTTAAGCCATGCTACCCACTTTCTCCAACATCGACCGTCGGAGCAGGTTCTCGACCATGCTCACCACCCTTCTTCCCGATTCGCGAATAGAATTCAGACCCTTGCCGACGCTTGGTAGACTCACCACCCTTCTTGCCGATCTCAGCATAGAATTGTGGGCCCCGTTCCTCCTTTAACTTCTTACCACCCAACTTTCCGATCCTAGAATAGAATTCTGGACCGTACTTTTCACGTACAGCCTGACCACCATGTTTAGCTTTTTGCGACCCCGGCTCGGGTCCACGTTTGCTCTTTGCCATAGAAGAAGTCCCGCCTCTCTCCATCATCACTCAACTACTTCACGGTGAGACATTCTAATTAGAATATTTCGCTGCTTCCCTACTTCGACCGACGTTCTCGCGCATGTGCTACACGATTAGCAATTAGTGCAGCCGTAATGCCTGCACCAACCCCATTATCGATGTTTACAACAGAAAGCCCAGGCGCACACGTTTGTAACATCGAAAGTAATGCGGCCACTCCTTTGCCACCCAGCCCATAGCCAATCGATGTTGGCAACCCAATAACTGGAACCGGTACTAATCCCGCAACGACTGATGGTAAAGCCCCATCCATACCTGCAGCAACAATAATCACATCTACCTCATGTGCAAGGAGATCACGCAATGGCTGCAATAAGCGATGTAATCCCGCAACCCCTACATCATAAATACAGGTAACCTGACAACCCATCTCTTTTGCGATTACTGCAGCTTCTTCAGCTACTGGAATATCCGATGTGCCAGCACTAATGACACCCACATGTCCCCCCGTATGCACAGGTACATAGTCGGGCCGAGAAATGACCATCGTGCGAGCCGCTTCATGAACACGAATGGTATACTCCTGAAAAGCTGCACTGATAGATGCAACCAAATCTGCAGAGAGGCGGCTGATAATAGCACGCCCCGATCCAGCTAGCAATCCCTGCGTCATACCAATGATTTGGGTGACATTTTTGGTTTCCCCAAAAACAATTTCTGGTACCCCTTTGCGCCGCTCACGTCCAGTATCGGGACAGATTTCACCCTGGCATGCAACCTGTAAAGCATCTTGCTGCCCAAATATCCCTTTTTCAAGGAATTGCTTTAAAGTTTCTATGTGATCATTAGTATTGGTGTCCACCAAATATCCTTCCTGTAGGTCTATCCCTCTACATGGAGAATGATCAAATGTGTAGCGGACTCTGCTATAATCACGGAGTATACCAGAAGCAGCAGCAGTCGACAAGGGCTGAAGTCCGAGAAACTGCACCTCACAGAATAAAACCCGCCATAAGCACGGATCCTTTGGACCCTAGATAGGCAGGTTTCTCGCAAGAACAATGTTCCAATGAGAACATCGTTTATCCTAGTACGAAGGCCGTAAACAAAAGGACATCCCCAGAGATACG
The DNA here is from genome assembly GCA_966427955.1 of uncultured Ktedonobacterales bacterium. GTDB lineage: Bacteria > Chloroflexota > Ktedonobacteria > Ktedonobacterales > Ktedonobacteraceae > DASYAN01. The sequence continues at coordinate 1,354 of CBJMBI010000280.1, read as the reverse complement.
AATGATGGTACCTATTAAGGGAAACTGCATGAACATAACATTAAGAGTTTGTGCTATGATGGCGATATAGCCAATCCCTATAAATAGAAAAGCAAGACACAACAAAAGGCTAAAACGAGTCCCCTTCGAGGTATAAAGCATAAGGTAGCGGAAGAAAATAAGAGAGCAGATTATTGTACGTGGGATGTTCATTACTACTATGGCGCTCTGGTTATCATCGAGGTGAGGAAAAACTGTTGAGAGTATGATCGATAAAACAAATGCAGCTACAGCAATGACACTCCAACGCTTGAGCATGCGAAATTGCTCAACCGAGTTCATGATAGAACTCAAAAATAGCAATAGGTAGCCAATAAAGGTACCAAAATACCATGGCCATTCAAGGGCGTAAGGACTCAGAGGAAAAATGCTATCTAGAGCCTCACTGATAAAGCCAATAGCAACAATAATTATCGCTATACCAACAATAAATAAGCGCTCACTCTTTGCCATAGAATACCTACGGAAAGCAGTTATCCCTGTTCCGAAACAGCACAGACCAGTAACCACCAACAACACATTGTTCACTGAAATATCCATAATATCTTCTCCTCCTAAAATACTAACGTCACCCTACTATAAAGGCCGTAAACAAAATACCAGCACCAATGATGCGGATGAAAGCGCCGACAACCGCAAGCAAGGCAAATGAAGGGTCAAGAATCTGTGGTACCAGTATAACATAGCCAACTGTTATAGACAGAAAAGCAAGGCACATCAAAAGGCTAAAACGTGTCTCTTTTGATGTATAAAGCACAATATAACGCAAGAATCCGAGGAAGCAAATTACGGAACGCAAAGAGTTCAAGACTAATAGGGCAGAGGTATTAGGCTGACTAGGCAAGACTGGTGTGAGTACAATTACGAGCATGAGTACTGCTGCCCCAATGATGCCCCAGCGCCTGAGAAGCAGAAATTGATCAGCCGACCCCATCATAGAACTCAAAAAGAGCAAGAAGAAGCCAATGGAGGTCCCAGCATACCATGCCCAGCTTAGGCTGAAAGCAGGCAGAAGGTGCAAGTTGTCTAGAGCGCCACAGGCAATACCAACAGCGGTGACTACCATTGACAATCCAACGACAAATAAACGCTCGCTTCGTGTCAAGGAATATCTATGAAAAGCATATATTCCTGTTCCCAAACAAAGTATGCTAAAAATAAATATAAGGATAGCAGTAAACGTTAAGATATCCATGAAGCATTATCTCCTCTCCCAATGCTAATGCCCTTTTCTTGGCAAAGGCTACATTAGCTCAAAGAATTTTGAGCTATCAACAGTCTTCCCATCAGGATCGTACAATCGAATGTGCTTTTG
>CBJMBI010000279.1:0-5620 GCA_966427955.1 uncultured Ktedonobacterales bacterium | reverse complement strand
GAAACACTTTACTCCTGGGAGCTACATGTTCCATTCCCACGATGACCCCGGCGAACTGGGCATGTTTGGCATGTTCCTCCTCACCAATGGCACTGTAGCCTAAGGGTGGGTCCAGCAATACTAGAAATAACGCCAGAATATGTGGGCAGTCCTCCCTCTTTTTCCGAAAGATAGCAATATTTCCTATCTGGAGTGCCACCCCTATCTGAAGCTGATGATCTAGAAGTTTGTCAGAAACCCCAGGAACTAAAGCCCGGGGCTTGTAGCTAGCCTCCACCTCAACTCAGCACACCTAGAGAGGTGTGCTGCTTCAGTTTCAATGACCGCTACATCATGGGAACCTTGCGTTCCACCGGGTCGTCTTCCACGCATACCCGTCCTCAATCAGAACCTGCCGGAAGAGGAGCCCACCGTTCAAAATCCATTCTTGTTGTTGAGTATCTTGTCTTTGCCTTGCCACTCTTTGTCCTTTCTTTCCTGACCTCTTCGGGCTTTGGAGTGGAAGTGACATTATATACATCATTACATCTATTAGAATATTATTCCGTATGTCCTGATAAGTTGGGTTTTAGTTACTTAGAATGTTTCACTTGTCTCATTGGAATGTAGAGAAAGTGTCCATAAAATACAAAAAATTCTTTTTCTAACTTGACTTTGTTACAAGGAGCGAGTTAAACTCAGAAGGAGTTCCACTTTTGAAGCGTGAGATGCGTTCCCATTGACTGATTGTTCCTTTTGAGTTCAGATGATTCGAGTTCAAAAGCAGAGTATGTTTTCCTCATCTCAAGAAGTAAGGAGATAAAAAATGCCAGATATACCAAAAAACTCCAATAAAGGAAAAGAGAAAGCAGCGCAATCTTCAGGTAAAAAATTTGATGTTGTGAGATCACAACATCCCTCTCAGTCTGAGCTTCAACGTAAGCATGAGAAACAACTTTCAGGAACACCATCCGAGAGAAGAACTAGATTAATAGCTCTTACAAAGAATTTGAATAGTTTAGAGTTAAAAAAATTAAATACAGGCAAAAAGAAGAAAAATCCTCTAGAAGCAATATATTCAGAGAGAAAATATGGGAAAATATCATCTTTTGCTCCAGTAAGAGGTTTTACTGTATCAAGGGTTCAAGAAAAGAGAAAGCTGAGAGGAGGAATGGATGAAGAAGGAATAAGTGAACAGCTAGCAAGAATTAATTTAGAAGATACAAGTAAACAGCAAGAAAAAGGTGAAGACACAACTGTACAAGGTCCACTTCGACAAGAAAGAGATATATCTGTAAGAGGAGGAGAAGCAAGGGGATCTGGGACAGATAATATTGAAAGCGTGACTGGAAAAGGTTTTGTGTATAAATTGGGGCAGACAGATACTGGAAGATGGGGTCGAGGTAGAAAAAATAATTTTGAACCGGGGGATTGAGAAGCATAGGCGCGAACTTAGAGCTATCCCTTTATCAACGTCCAGAAACATGTGCTTGGAGATGGCTTCTTGAATACTATCAACCGGGTCTCTACTCACAAACCTCTTGCTTAGTTGCATCACCTAGTGATACCCTGGTATATATTAGGAGTAGAGAACCAAAGAGACTCTTTCGTATCTCATTGGTTCCAGTTTTGACACTCATCTTCTCAATACTCTTGTGGATAATTTGCGCGTTAGATACAAATCAACGAACAAGGAGAAATGACATGGCAATTCGTGTAGGTATCAATGGATTTGGACGCATCGGGCGTCAGTCCTTAAAAGCCATTCTCGACCGCCACTCAAGTGATCTTGAGGTTGTAGCCATCAATGATCTGACCGATACACAAACAAATGCTCACCTTTTGAAATATGACTCGACTTACGGACGTTTCCCTGGTAAGATTGAGGCAACAGAGAATTCTTTGATTGTCAATGGCCATAAGCTTCAAGTTATTGCACAAAAAGATCCAGCGCAAATTCCCTGGGCGGATCTCGGCGTCCAGGTGGTGATTGAGTCAACAGGTTTCTTCACCGATGCGGCAAAGGCGGCTGCACATTTGCAGGCTGGTGCGAAGAAGGTAATTATTTCAGCTCCTGCCAAGGGAGAAGATTTGACGGTAGTTTTAGGCGTGAATGACCATATGTATGATCCTGAGAAGCATCATGTTATTTCTAATGCATCCTGCACGACTAACTGTCTAGCACCAACAGCTAAAGTACTCAATGATGCATTCGGCATTGAACGTGGTCTCATGAATACCGTTCACTCCTATACTAACGACCAGCGTATCCTTGACCAGGTGCATAAGGATCTGCGCCGCGCACGTGCCGCCGCCGCCAATATTATCCCCACGACCACAGGTGCCGCTCGTGCCCTTGCCCTCGTGATTCCAGAATTGAAGGGACGTTTCGATGGCATGTCCCTGCGCGTGCCCACTGTGACCGTCTCCGTAGTTGACTTCGTGATCACTACCCGCAAAGAGGCTTCTGTTGAGACCGTCAATAATGCCTTCAAAGAGGCTGCCGCTGGTCCTTTAAAGGGCATCCTGGACTATACCGAGGAGCCAGTGGTCTCTTCAGACTTCCGTGGCGATACACACTCTGCAATTGTCGATGGTCTCTCGACGATGGTGTTGGGTGGGAACATGATCAAGGTGATTGCTTGGTACGACAACGAGTGGGGCTATTCGAATCGTGTTGCCGATCTCGCTCACTTCATTGCTCAGAAGGGCCTGTAAGCAAATCGAAACGGGTGTGGCAGATGTTTCACGTGGAACATCTGCCAGAGTTCTGTGTGTCCACAGAGCTAGCTTGCAGACTGAAGCGGCTGAATCATTTTCAGCGTATTGCTTGCCTTTTAGTGTATAAACAAGCATTAGAGTGTTGTAGTAGATGACTTCCGTCATCAGTACTCTAGCAAAAACCCACAGGACCTTGTGAGATGAATAAAAAGACGATACGCGATCTTGATATCGCAGGCAAACGCGTCCTGGTACGCGTCGATTTCAATGTCCCTCTAGATGAGCAGCGCCAGATTACAGATGATGCACGCATCGTCGCTGCTCTGCCCACCATCGAATATTTGCGTAACAATGGTGCTGCCGTTATTTTGATGTCCCATTTGGGACGCCCAGATGGTCAGGTAGTCGAGAAGTTGCGCCTGACACCCATTGCTGAGCGTTTGAGCGCATTGCTTCATACAACGGTTCAGACAGTTCCTGATTGTGTCGGACCACAGGTGGCGGCCGCTGCAAAGGCGCTACAACCCGGTCAAGTCTTGTTATTGGAAAATCTGCGCTTCCATAAGGAAGAAGAGAAGAATAATCCTGAGTTTGCTCGTCAGCTCGCTTCTCTGGGTGAGATTTATGTCAATGATGCATTTGGGACTGCTCACCGTGCTCATGCTTCAACTGAAGGGGTGACGCATTATCTTCCCAGTGTGGCTGGCTTCTTGATCGAGAAAGAAATTAACTTCCTCGGCTCTGCACTGGAAAATCCCAGGCGTCCTCTTGTCGCGATAGTTGGTGGGGCCAAGGTCTCTGACAAGATTAAGGTTCTGGAGCGCCTACTTAACATTGCTGATGCAGTCCTGATCGGCGGCGGCATGGCAAACACTTTCCTCAAAGCGCAGGGCTATGAAATTGGCGCTTCTTTGTATGAGGAGAGCAAAGTCGATGTAGCACGTGATCTCATCAAAAAGGCTCAGCAACTGAACAAGACCTTCTTGCTCCCAACGGATGTGGTGATCGCTGACCGCTTTGCGGCTGACGCTGAGCATAAGGCAGTTTCCATCAATCAGGTGACTCCTGGCTGGCGTATCCTGGATCTAGGACCTCAGACCATAGAGAGCTTCCGTCAGGTGCTTGTTAACGCCCAAACGATTGTCTGGAATGGCTCCTTGGGTGTTGCAGAAATGCCCGCCTTTGCCGTTGGCACTAATGCGCTTATTGCAATTCTGGCTGACCGCACCCGTAACGGTGCTCTGACCATTATTGGTGGGGGTGACTCTGCCGCCGCAGTTGAGCAGGTTAGAGCAACGGATCAGATGACCCACGTCTCAACTGGAGGAGGAGCCTCGCTCGAATTCTTAGAGGGCCGTGTCCTTCCCGGTGTTGCGGCATTAGAAGATAAGTAGGGGAAAGTAACCATGGCAGTTTCACGTCAAGCAATTGTTGCAGGCAACTGGAAGATGAATTATGGGCCAAAGCAGGCATCTAGCTTTGTCCTAGAGATTTTGCCACAACTAGGTCAAATCATACGCAATTCTCCTAATGTGATGAGCATACTCTGTCCCCCCTCAATCTCGCTTGCTGCGGTACGTGAGGTGCTAGACGCTATGCTAACGCCTCGTATCGAGCTAGGAGCCCAGAATATGTATTACGAGGAAAAGGGTGCCTTCACGGGAGAGATTGCTCCAGCCATGGTCCGTGAATTGTGCAGTTCGGTTATCCTTGGCCATTCAGAACGGCGTACGTATTTTAGCGAGACAGATGCTTTGGTTAACAAGAAAGCGCAGGCTGCGCTTGCACACCATCTGCGTCCAATCATTTGTATAGGCGAGAACCTTGCTCAATACGAATTGGGCCAGACCTCGGAAGTCATCCATACTCAGGTTCATGCCAGCCTAGCAAACTTTACTCCTGAGCAAGCTAAGGATATCGTGATTGCCTACGAGCCAATCTGGGCTATCGGAACAGGACGAGCGGCCACTGCTGAGGGAGCTGGAGAGGTAATTCACCTGATCCGTCGGCTCTATGGCGAGATGTATGGTGCCGAGGCAGCCGCAGCCGTGCGCATCCTCTATGGCGGTAGCGTGACAGCAACTAACATTAGCGAATTTATAGCCCATCCTGACATTGATGGTGCCCTTGTTGGTGGAGCAAGCCTCAAGCCTGAGTTTGTGGAGATTGTACGCAAGACAGTTGAAATAATGCAGTAAGCGTGACAGCTAAAAAAGCATGCCCTGCTCAGAGAGCTGCTGTCATGCCATTTTGCCTCGCTCAGAAGGGCATGTAAGCAAATCGAATCTGTGTGGCAGATGTTCCACGTGAAACACCTGCCACAGCTCTGTCTGACATCAATTAGCCTGCGGACCGAAGCGGCTGAATCATTTCCAGCGTATCTCTTGCCTTTTCGCGAGCAATATCCAATTCATACCGCTTTTGTATGTTCATCCAGAAAGCAGCACTCACACCCAGCCATTTCTCAAGACGTAAGGCTGTATCTGCGGTCATCGACCGTTTCCCTGCAATAAGCTGTGAAATGCGGTTGGCAGGCACATGAAGCGCACGAGCTAGCTCAGTTTGGCTTATGTTGAGTTCTGCCAATTCATCGGCTAAGATCTCACCTGGATGGATAGAATAGACTGGACGTTTTTGCATGGCATTTGCTCCTAGTGATAGTCTACGACTTCAATGTTAAACGGGTGCTTCTCACTTTCTGACCACTCAAAACAGAGCCTCCATTGCTTGTTAACCCGAATACTGAATTGGCCTTTCCTATCGCCAGTCAAGGCTTCAAAGTGATTACTAGGTAACAGACGTAAATCATCCGTACTTTGTGCATCTTCCAATATAACCAGCCTCTTCTTAAGCTGTTGCTCGAACGACTGAAAGTCTCGTACTCGATAACCGTCAGCAAATCGCTGTAAGCGTTTATCAC
>CBJMBI010000278.1:0-5630 GCA_966427955.1 uncultured Ktedonobacterales bacterium | reverse complement strand
ATTGATCCTGCCACCCCTACCACAGGTTCCATGGGATGGAACAGGCATCTTGAAAGTATTTATTCTCCAACTCCCCCCAATCATCGTCCTAGTAGCAGTCAACAAGGTCCCAAGAATTATGGGAACGAAAGCAACTGCCGCCATGGGACAGGCCGGTTCAGTAGCAAGTGGGGCAGTCACCGCTTTGGCCGCTGCTGCTTGGCAGATAGTCTAAGGCAATATCTCAATGCATGTTGCCATCTTGGCACAGACTGACAAAGCTTGGAGGTGATATTAGCATCCCCTTCTAAGTCTGGAGAGTGGTTAGATGGGAGTGATGCCTATGGCTGGTGATGATATAGCTGAGGCAACCTATAGTAACTTCACTGTGTGGAAACTCTAGTTAGGCCTTTTCACTACTTGTAAACCATACTTGCACCTGCTAGAATCCTCTCATTGTGATGGTTCGAAAGGCAGCAAGCATGGCAGCAAATAAAGAGCGTTTAGATATAGCACTGGTACGGCGAGGGTTAGCCTCTAGCCGGGAGCGAGCACGTGCCATTATTATGGCTGGTCAGGTCTATGTGGGGGATCGGCTAGTGGATAAGCCAGGAACACTCATACAAATTGATGCGGATTGTCGCGTGGCCGAGACTACACCAGAACTCAAATATGTTAGCCGGGGCGGGCTCAAACTCGAAAAAGCCCTTGATACCTTTCAGCTCAATCCTGCTGGCTTGGTTGCTATCGACGTGGGAGCCTCGACGGGCGGTTTTACCCAATGTCTGTTAGAACATGGAGCACAGCGCGTCTACGCCATTGATGTTGGCTATGGACAACTGGCTTGGGAATTGCGTAATGATCCCCGCGTCGTGGTTATGGAACGCACTAACATCCGTCATCTGCAATCCCTTCCAGAACTGATACAATGCGCCGTTATCGATGTTTCATTTATCTCGCTGCGTCTCGTCCTGCCTGCACTTGTGCCACTTCTTACTCCAGCACCGGAAACATGGGTTGTTGCCCTGGTCAAACCACAATTCGAAGCCGGTAAGGCAGAAGCCGATCGTGGTGGAGGGATTATCAGTGATCCCCAAGTACATAATCGCGTCTTGCAGGAACTCCAAGAGTGGATTTCCCAGCATACCCCTTTAGAAGTTGTTGGACAGATTGACTCCCCTATTCTTGGACGTGAGGGCAATCGTGAATTCCTCTTCCTCTTGAAATTTCTTTCGGCTGAGGCATAATATCTCTATAGAGAACCAACACATTCTACTAGGTGCAATAACTGTCAGGCAATTTATTGCTTGTAAAGTATGGAACCGATTATGATCTTTGAAAAATTAAGCCGCCGATGTCTGGAGGGGCATACAACGGACGCGATAAATCGGGTCCCTACTCTTTCGGGCGCTAAAGCGCTTCTCGCTCGAAGATCTTCTACAGGATCAGAGGGCTTTAGCCCGAGTGAACGTAGGGACCAGCTTCAGCTCGTCCGCTGGGGTGGGTTGGCTGATTAAATTTTCAACTGTCATTATCGCGTCCGCCTTATCGCCTGTAGAAGCAAAGATGAGGAAAACTTCTAATGCAAAAAGAGAATTCATGGCAAGTACTTTCATCCAGGAGAGTTCTTGATACACCCTTCTTGAAAGTCCGTTGCGAACGCGTTGAGTTGCCAGATGGCACAATCGTTCCCGATTACTATATCATCGAGAACCCTGGCTGGGTTGGCATTGTACCAATAACGGAGGATGGACATTTTATTATCAATAAGCAATATAAGCATGGCATTGGCTTGGAGGTCCTCGAATTTCCCGCTGGAGGCATCGATGAAAATGAGGATGACCCTCTACAGGCAGCACACCGCGAATTGATGGAAGAAACTGGCTATAGTGTTGAACCAGATCAGATTGAGTTACTTGCCCATATGGTTGCCAATCCAACAAGTGCAGTTACGCGGATATGGTGGTATTTAGCACGTAATGTACGTAAAACTGGCAGCCAGAAGATCGATCCAGCAGAGGTCATCGAAAATATCCTGGTCACTCCACAACAACTACTTGAACTGCTTCACAGCGGTCGTTTCCCTGTCCAGGGTCAGATTGCAGCTGCATACATAGCCCTGGAACGCTTGGGATACTTGAAAGCACACAGCTAGTCTTCTATTTCTATTGATTGTGCCCATTGCTATTCCACAAAGATATGCATTATTACTGCGGACATAGTGATAAGGTTTTTGCCGTGGCTTGGTCACCTCATGGGAACCTGATAGCTTCAGGAGGACGTGACCGGACCGTACAGGTTTGGGAACCTTCTACAGGCAGATGTCTACTCACATTTAGCGGTCATTCTGCTTGCCTGCTTAGCGTAGCTTGGTCTCCTGATGGACAATACATTGCCTCTGGCTGTACGCAAGGTATTATTCATGTATGGCAGGCCAATAGCGGCAAAATTCTCTTCACATACACTGGTCATGCACGTTTTGTGCGCAGCCTCTGTTGGTCACCGGATGGCCACTACATCTCGTCAGGTGGCGAATACGGCGATAGCACCGTACAGGTTTGGGAGGCGATGAGTGGCAAACTTCTTTTTAAACACCATACTCAATATCGCATCTTCTCCGCTCCTTGGTCACCAGTCAAAGCCTATATTGCATCAGGCAGCTTTGATGGTACTGTACAGGTCTGGGATGCATTCAATGGAGACAATCTCAGCCTATATCGATCACATGCAGGACCAATCTATGCTGTCGCTTGGTCTCCTGATGGAACGGCGATTGTCTCTGCTGGACAGGATGCAACGGCACACATCTGGTCAGCTCAAACAGGCAAGGCCATCCATATCTATCGTAACCACACGCAAGCCATCAAAACCGTGGGCTGGTCACCAGATGGCATCTTGATAGCCTCAGGTGGCGATGATACTACTGTCCAAATCTGGTCTGTTTTCGCTGAAGATCCCATAACAATATATAGAGGACACAAGTCTTGGGTACGTAGCGTGGCTTGGTCACCTCATGGCCAGACTCTCGCTTCAGCAAGCGATGAGACAGTGCATCTATGGACAGTAGCTCATTGCTAGTAATGGACGAACTATGTCTTTTCATCTCCTGAATCGTCCCTTTGGTGGATGACAATCCTCTCAGCCATCCGCTACACTTTCAAGTGTTGCAACGTGGCAAGCAGTCGAGTGGATGCACGATCCGTTCAGGAAGGTATTGTTCATGCAAAAATTGACATGTGTTTCTCCATACCTGAAAGAGGCCCCTGACACTACCCTTGTACAGCAAGTGTTAGATGGCAATCATGACGCTTTTGCAATACTGATGGATCGGTATCATTCGTTATTATATCGTTTTGTCTATCATTACCTGGGAGAATATGACCAAGCATGCGATGTGGTACAGCATGTCTTTCTGCAACTCTATATTTCTCTGCCGAAACTATTAACTGGTGATCAGTTGAAGCCGTGGCTGTTGCGCGTGGCCCAGAATAGCTGTCGCGATGAACTGCGCAAGCGGCGCAGACGGCGCGTAACTCTCTTCTCAACTCTGGAGTGGCAAGCGGAAGAAGATGAGATATCTCCTCTGGCAACATTGCCTGATTTGCATCCTTTACCTGATGAGGTGGCAGAGTTTAATGAGTTGCAACATCGCCTTATGTGCGCTATACAGTCCTTACCTGCAAAATTTCGCTCAGTAGTGCTTCTACGCTATATTCATCAATATAGTTTTTCAGAAATTGGCCAAGTGTTAGAGATGCCGATGACAACGGCTAAGACATACTACTATCGCGCCTGTTCTAAGTTACGTACCTTTTTGGTATCTCGCTAGCACATCGAAGCCCGCGCTGGAAAAAGATTCTCTTTCCAGCGCGGGCTTCTGAATTTAAGCGAACTGATTGCCCTTTCCTTATGAATTAGGAGGGCATACTGGGCTGGTTGAGCAGACTCTCAATGGTACGCCGACGGACGCGATAAGCCTGCCGCTTACCCACATGTGGCAAGGAAACAGCTTCTAGGGTTCCATGTTTGATCCAGCGGCGTACAGTAGTATCATCTACACGCAAGCGACGTGCTACTTCACGAACAGTTAACAGTTCTTCAGCTTCCATCATTTCTTTACTCCATCTTTAAGATACTAGTAGACGATCGGGGCATGCTCGTTTTCGACCTCCCCCATATAACACGAACAACGAGAATGGTATTTTGACTACCCATATGCTGGCAATTCTGTATGTCTCTTCTGGCTCTCTGATCGGAGCAAGGGACAGTCTACTCAGCACAGGAAGATACTCACAAATTTAGGACCCCCTTTCTATTCCTGCCGCATGCGCAAATAGTTGCTATCCCTTTGTCGATTTTACGAACAAGGTCTTACAGCATTAGTATAGTGAGAAAGTGTTAGATTTTTGTTCCACCAGATGGTGGATGAAAGGGTTGGATTTGAAACATGCTGAGCTATATGGTTCATGTGCATCTCGTTTCTTGCACATTATCTTCTATTGTTATTATAAGGATGCTGCGAAATATCTAACTGATGAGCTGTTTCTTGCTTAGAATCCTCCGTATTGTTTCGGGTCTGTTCAATATGATTTTGGGATTAGCCGGCGCTCTTGCTATTTTACTTATTTATTAAGCTACTGTTATTTTTATTATATTATGCAAATTTGGGCTGAATAATCAACAGAAAATAAATTGCTTTAACTAGTTCATTGGCAGATTTTATATAGATACCTTTTGGTACATTTTCTACTTCTATTATTTAACACAAATTCTCTTTTTTATAGTATAGTTATTATATAGAAAATTTTGATGGCTCTTGAAAAAATCTCATCAAAACTTTTACAGTGATAAAACTCATCTTTATTAGAACAGCATCATTTGTCTCCCTACTCAGTCATGGGAGGGAATTTCCTGTTACATACAAAAGAGGAGCATACAATGAACAGCAATCCTACACATTGGCAAAGAAGGCCTATGAGCCCACAGATCTCTCTGCATGCGCAAGCAAGAAATCAGCATGCCCCAAGTCGGCCTCGCAACATGATCCAGCAGAAGAGGACTGATAATACCTTGGCTACACAACGCACTTGGTGGCGCTCTCAATTGGTTGGGTATCCAGCTAGCATACTGCTTGTTGGCATTGCAACAGTTTTAAGCTATATACTCAAGTCTTTTGCATCAGCACCGTATTTTCTTGGACAGCCATTTGTATTTGCGATAATCGCTATTGCTCTATTTTGGGGACTTTATCCTGCTATTTTTGCTATTATACTTGAATACCTTGCAGTTGATATTTTTCTTGTTTCTCCATCACATATCTTTATTATTGAGGGATGGGGCGATGTGATCACATACGGGCCATTTATACTCGCACAATTGGTGATAGCTCTGCTCACTATCCAAGGAGAATCGCGCCGCCGCCATCTTCTTCAAGCTAAAAAGGATATAGAAACGGAAGCGCCGGAACTTGAGCGAGCTAATCGCTTCAAAAGCCTATTTCTCTCAATAGCATCACATGAGTTAAAAACTCCGATTACTTCAATACGAGCCCAAGCACAGCTCGCATTGCGTCGCTCTGCTAGACAGCAGCAAACAGCCTCTGAACGCCAGCCTTGGGCTACCTATATGGAGAAGATTGAGGCAGAAACTCA
>CBJMBI010000277.1:0-5678 GCA_966427955.1 uncultured Ktedonobacterales bacterium | reverse complement strand
CGCTGTGGATGGCCATTCTGTTTTAGCTCATGAGCGCGACGACGTCGGATGCGATGATATTGTTCAGCCGTATTGACAAGGTGAAAATATACAGTGAAGGCGCGGATTACATCAATAGCTGTATCCAGATCACAATTCTCAGCAATCTGTATAATCTCCTGCGAGAGAGCTGCGATCTCACTCTGAAGTTGTTGACTCTCAGTTGGCGATGCCTGTGAGAGGCATTCCGCACAATCACGCAACCGCTTGCAGTTCTTGCGTAAGTGTTCCACAGTCTCGAAAACGCCATGCCCACCGTAACGCTGAATAGCTTGACCCAGGGCATCGCCTAGCGTGCGGACATCACGGCGAAGCGGGGCTTCCTTCTCTCGAAGCTGATCTCTTTCGAACATGCTTGACCTTCTTGCTAGGAGGCCCAAGATGCTTGAGGAGTCCTGGGCCTCTTTTTCTGGAGCGGATGCTTAAGCATCCAGAGAGAGCAAAACTTGTTCCATTTGCTCTCGAGTATGAGATATACTCAGGTCAAGGATCAACTGCTGCAAATGCTCCAAATCGTTAATGGCAGTGATTTTGGTTTTTGCTAACTCCTCTAGATCAGCAAAGGATCTTGTAACTAGATTGATGGCTGTTTGCTGCATTGCCAGAACGCCTTTCCCAAGACCTTGTTGAAGACCTTGTTGAAGACCTTGTTGAAGACCTTGTTGAAGACCTTGTTGAAGGCCTTGTTCGGTACCCTGCTTAATCCCCTGTAGTAGACCTTTCTGTACCATTTCCTGGTAAGCCCAAGATTCTTCAAGTATATCGTGCATATTCTCAAACCTTTCTTTGAGCCAGAGCTTGTCTGCAGTCTCAGTAAAGACAAGTGCTGCAAAGGCATAGCTCAGTGGCAACAAATCCTGATGTCCTGTAGCTTGCAGGCGTGCAATCGTTTCCTCGACAACTGCACGGCTTTTGCCTCCTTGTGTTAATGGGAGCAGAGGCAAGAGCCCCTCTAAACCTGGTTGCTTGAGTACTTCAGCTGGAACTTCCCACAACTTGATACTCTCAAAGGTGAGCAGACGAACCTGACCTGCTATTTCTTCGTAATAGCGTGACTCGACAATTGTTCCGCGATTTGCCAGATAAATGACCACTGAATAGACCGGACAACCTGTCAAATAATTGGTTAACACATTGTATTCCCAGACGCGCCGAGCCATGCGCTTATCTCCTTGCCGTTGAAACTCAACATGCAAGATGATTTTTCGGCGTTTGTATACCACATTATACAACAGGTCGGCCTCGACTGTTCGTGCCTTGAGTTCCCTGTCTTGTTCTCCTTGAAACTGTGCCCCCGGCAACAAGAGTGAGACCAAGGATTGTGGGTTTGCTCTCACTAACATCTTTATCGAATCATCCCATGGTTTTGCCAACTTTACCCCTCCCTGATTATAACATCGTGATGTTACTATTATAACAGTCTAATCCTGCTCAGTCCAGTTCCAATTTCTTCATATACAGGGATCTTTGGATTATATGCAATCACGATGCAACCCAGACTTGCACAGTCTTTTCAGAGGAGGCGGAGGCAATGCACTGTCTATAATGGAAGAGGTTGCTCTCGGTAGTACATAGCTCATCAGTATGGTATACTGGTCTAGTGAAATTTCTCCATTTTTGCATAATAGTGCTCGGTGTCACTGCTAGACACTTTGCGGGAGTTAACACATGGCCAGTCGGGTAGGACAGCAACTGGGTAACTATCGCCTCATCCGTTTACTGGGTGAAGGAGGATTTGCTGAGGTCTACCTTGGTGAGCATATCCATCTGGGAACCCAAGCCGCCATTAAAGTTCTCCATGCTCGGCTAGCAGGTAAGGATGCTCCTGTCTCCTTTAACCAAGAAGCTCGCCTGATTGCACAATTGAAGCATCCTCATATTGTGCGAACGCTCGATTTTGGGGTGGCGGACAACACTCCCTTCCTAGTGATGGACTATGCGCCCCAGGGGACACTCCGTCAGCGCCATCCAAAGGGGAGCAAGATCCCATTAGCTACTGTTGTCACCTATGTGGAACAAATAGCAGAAGGGCTCCAATATGCTCATGAGCACAAAATCATTCACCGGGATATCAAGCCAGAAAATCTGTTGATTGGGAAGCGTGGCGAGCTTCTGCTCAGTGATTTTGGGATCGCCGTCATCGCTCACAGCACCAGATCTCAGAGTGTAGAGAACCTCGCAGGTACCATTGCATACATGTCGCCAGAACAAATCCAGGGCAAGCCTCGTCCTGCCAGTGACCAGTATGCTCTGGGCATTATCGTTTATGAATGGCTCTGTGGAGAGCGGCCCTTCAAGGGGACATTCACAGAAATTGCGGCGCAACATGCCACAATAATGCCACCATCGCTGCGTAGTCGCATGCCTATCTCGCAAGAAATTGAACAAATAATTTTCAAAGCCTTAGCCAAGGATTCAGCACAGCGTTTTGGCTGTGTCAAAGACTTTGCAGAGGCACTCCAACAGGCGTATAAAGCTGAATATGCTGCAGTAACTCAAAGGGCAGAGGGGTCACGTGCTTTGCAGAATAATCCTCTCCAGCTCAAAATACAAGAGATACCTATGGTCTCTTCATCTCTACAGAAAACATCTTCTGGCTCTCTGTCTCAGATGAGAGCTGCTACACCACCTGCAAGCTTACCGCCATCTCTCATTCCGCCTTCACCACCCGTTACAGAACAATCGCTTCAACCAAGACAAAAACGGAAGCCCAAACCACCTATCGTTTTACCTCTCCGGCGAGGAAAACTAAAAGTTGTTGATCTCTTCGTGGTGCCGGGATATTGGGGATTGTCCTTCCTTTTCATGCTTGCTCTTATCTATTTTAGTCCTCAAAGATCAACGGCTCTAGGTCTTATTGGGACAATCCTTTTTGGAACATTGATATCTGTAACAATCCTCTTGACAGGTCCTCTCTTGGGCAGCATACGCGGTGCACTTGCGATTATTCTATTCAATGCAAGCGTCATCATATATTATCAGATCCAATTTGGAATTCAAATAGCTAGCTATTCATCAGGTTTCTGGATAGGACAAACAATTTGGATAGCTATAGAATTATTTATGGGGTGGATCTATGAAAAGAGACAAAAGCGTAACTTTATAATATCTTGGGTGATATTAGTGTTAGAAACGATCGGAGTATTAGCGCTTATTGAGGTTTTTAGCTCCAACATACCAGACTCAAATGTAATTGTAGGGTTGGGGATTCTCGCTTTTCTTGTATCGCTTATTACCGCTGCACTAGAGGCTGCTTTACAAGTAATCGTAGCCTCAATCCTGAAGAAAAAGCAACAGGTCTAAGACGATTGTATGCAAAACTTTGGAGCTTACCCAGCTGAAGCCAGCGAGAAACCCGCTTGACAATCACGACGCCACCCAGACTTGCACGGTCTTATCATTGGAGGCAGAAGCGATGCGCTTGCCGTCAGGTGACCATGTTACCTGCCATACTGTATCCAAGTGGCCCTTGTAGGTATAGACATTGTGACCATCGGTAGTATTCCAGACCTGTACAGTCTTATCGTTGGAGCCAGAGGCGATGTGTTTGCTATCAGGTGACCATGTCACCGAATCTACTATATCCGAATGCCCTTTGTAAGAGGTGTAGGCTTTGTTACCACCAGTAGTATTCCAAATCTGTACGGTCTTATCACTGGAGGCAGAAGCGATGTGTTTGCCATCGGGAGACCATGCCACCGAGTTTACAGCATCATTAGAGAGTCCCGTGTAAGTATAGGCATTACTGCCATCGGCAGCATTCCAGACCTGCACTGTGCTATCCTGGGAGCCGGAAGCGATACGCTTGCCATCGGGAGACCATATCACAGAGTATACTTGATCAGAATGGCCCTTGTAGGTATAGACATGGCTACCATCGGCGGCATCCCAGACCTGCACTGTCTTATCCTTAGAGCCGGAAGCGATGCGCTTGCCATCGGGAGACCACGCCACCGACCACACATTGTCAGAATGGCCTTTGTAGGTGTAGATGTTGGTGCCATCAGTGGCATCCCAGACCTGCACCGTCTTGTCATAGGAGCCAGAGGCGATGTGCTTGCTATCGGGAGACCATGCTACCGATACTGCCGTATTAGAATGGCCTTGGTAGGTCAAGACATTGCTGCCATCAGTGGCATCCCAGATCTGCACTGTGCTATCAGTGGAGCCGGAGGCGATGCGCTGGCCATCGGGGGACCATGCCACCGATGCTACTGGCTGAGAATGTCCACGATAGGTATAGAGCGTAGTTCCCAAAGCAGGGTTATGCGGGATTGCAAACCAAGTGATGCCACCACCCACGAGCGTCAGCCCGGCCAGGCCTAGAATTACCGCCCTGCGGGAAGGATGCCTCATCAGTTGAAGCACTTGCACCTTGCTGTGAGCAGAAGCAACTTTCTGAGACGAAAGGTTGGGAGGTGGAGTCTCTGTTGTGGGTTCGAGTGTCCGATGTGGCTGTGTAGCGAGAGCAATTCGTGGCAACGATTCGCTTTGCGGAGTAACTACTTTTGAAGGTGCAGGTGGTCGGTTTGAACCAAGCCGACTTGCCTGTTCTAGGGCCGTGGCAAATGCGCGAACGCTGGCAAAGCGTTGCTTGGGATCTTTGGCAAGGGCTGTCATCACAACGTATTCGACATCGGATGAGATCGTTGGTACCTTTTCACGCAGGAGTGGTGGAGAAGCAAACGTGTGCTGGGCACATAACTCAGTGAAGGAGCCGTGAAAGGGACGGTCCCCGCAAAGCCATTCGTAGACCACAATGCCCAAAGAGTATTGATCGCTGGCAGGACGGGGTTTGCCCTGGATTTGTTCAGGAGACATGTAGGTGACGGTGCCAAGGATCTCCTGAGTACTCTGGTGGCGTGAACTTTGTGCTACCAACGCAATCCCGAAGTCACTGAGCAAGACTTCATGGCCTGCTCCCACCAACATGTTCTCAGGTTTGATATCGCGATGGATCAGTTTCTCGTCGTGGGCATACTGAAGGGCATCTGCCACCTGCTTGACATAGTTCACAATGGTGGCTAGTGGAAGGGAGGTGCCTTTAGGATGAAGGTTGCGCAGAGTGCCATTGGAAGCATAGTCCATGACCAGAAAAGGAGTGTTGTCCTCAACGCCAAAATCGAGGACACGGACGATATGGGGATGAATGAGATGAGCAATAGTGCGTGCCTCAGTGCGAAAGGCCTCGATATCCTGATTGGTCAATTGCGTGTGGAGGACCTTGACGGCAGCTTGGGTTCCTAAGTGAACATGCTCTCCGAGGTAGACTTGGGCAAAGCCACCTTCTCCCAGTAAACGGATGAGGCGATAGTTGCCGAGCTGTTGTCCAACGTGGTTGGGGAGATCAGCCATTTTTTTTGCTTCCTCTGCTGATGTGGTATGGGGTACAACGTGCGTCCATCGGGTATCTATTAACTAAGTGTATTATAGAGAATAGATGTACTTCCGTCAAGCAATCTTTCCTGGGTTTCTCTCTGTTTCGTATTCACGTCTCTGGAAATTCCTGCTAAGAACGGGCACCATTGGCTATAGACAATATGCACAAATCTTCACCAGTTTTTTGCTAGCTCATGATCCTCTATAATTCAACATTTTTGAGCGGTTTTGGCAATTTTTTGAGTGAATATTGAGCCTGA
>CBJMBI010000276.1:0-5680 GCA_966427955.1 uncultured Ktedonobacterales bacterium | reverse complement strand
TCATGGATTCAGATATAAAGAAGAAACAGGCTGCTTTCTGGCTCGATTATAGCCACCAGCTATCAACTGCCATCCGTTATGTCGAAGCATTAAGAGCAGTAGAGCAGGCCATTGCTCTGGATGAGTCTAACACTGAGGCTTGGTATGTGAAGGGAACATGCTTGGCCATGCAGGCACGCTATGAAGAGGCACTACTCGATTTTGACCATGCTTTACAACTTGACGCTCACTATGTTCCAGCATGGGATGGCAAAGCGTGGGTTCTTGGCATTCTGGGACAGAAAACTCAAGCTCTGGCTGCCGTTGAGAAAGCACTAGAGCTTGACCCTCATTATTTCGAAGCCCAGAAACGTCGCGAACGCTTATTACTTCTTTAGCTTGTAATTGTGTTTCTTGTGTCAAAAATGATGAGAAATCCAATGGCACAGCTTGCAGCAGCAGCACCTAGCAGATAGCCCGCAATCGTGTCAGCAAGCGTATGGACACCAATGTAGAATTGCATAAAACCGCCAAAAAAGGAGACCACCAAAAATAGGATCACCAATAGCATACGCCTAACTCGGTGCCGAATGTGCTTCCAACAGAGCCAGCAAACAATCAAACCTAGAAAACACCAGCGTGCCGCATGACCACCAGGGTAACTTCTCAGCTTGTCAGTAAAGGAAGAGGCAGGCATGGAAATAACCGGTACCTGCGCAATCGTACGTACCCAGCTTACTTGATCGGCAACAGGGGCAGGAATCTTCCACCATAGGCCAAATGCCGTTTCTAATCGGACCGCCGTAGGCACGCTATGGATCTGCGGACAGGACAGGATTGTCATCACAGAAAGCAGGTCTGGAGGAAGATATAAAACCAGTATCAGTTTTCCAATATATTCAATAAGTAGGCAAAACAAGATTAATATCAATAGAATAGGAATAATCTTCCAACTATACCCAGCACGCCAGCAAATAATACCAACAACTAGCACCAGAAACAGACTTACAGGCACTTCTCCTACATGACGCCACTCAAAAAATAGGCAATCCACTCCACCAATAGGACGATTGAGTAACCAACTCTCTACAGAGAGAATAGGTAGATCAAATATGTGTTTCGCATATAGGACTGTAAAAGCAACAAATAACCCACTTATCACTAAAGATAGAAGCATCCACCTTCTTGCAGCAGTTTTTTGTTGCTGCTTCATGGCTATTCCTTTCAATTTAACCTCTAACCTATCTTTTTTTCCCTCATATGTCTGGCTGAGAAAAACTTTGGACGCTGCAATGTCCAGGGCTGACGTTTACGTGAGAGGACCTCATCAGGAGTTTCACCACGCATCGATCGATATGCGCTAGCAATCACAACCCATGCAGCAGCTACAATTGGCGTAGCAACTAAAGCTCCCAATGCTCCCGCAAACGCACCAAAGGCAGTACCGAAGAGCTTGGCAAAGACTAAGAGAGCAAGTATTGAAGCAACTGGATGCAACCCTACCGCATGCCCAACAATTCGCGGCCCAAGTATATTACTCTCAATGGCCTGAATAAGAATAAAACATACTATCACTTCGACGGTAAGTTGCCATGGATGCCCTAATAACATTGAGATCAAGATAGGAGAGATAGATGCAAGCAAAGGGCCAACCATTGGGATTGTTTCAAAGAGAAAACCCAGCACACCACAGACCAGAGCAAATTGCTTCAGATCTGTCATGAAACAGACAATAGCTGTCATCACCCCAACAATCAGGGCTAGTATAAGCTGTCCACGAATATAATTCCCCACAACACGGTTGAGAGAATCCTCAAAGAGATGCGCATGAGGCAACCAACTTCGTGGAATAATACTGAAGAGGCTATCGCGAATACGCTTACCATCCAGAGTCAGATAAAAACTGATCATCAGCACAACAATAAAATTCACAAATGTATTAGCCACAAAGACCAGTATATTCAGTGCACCACTGGCAGCCGAATTGGCAAATTGCGTCACCTGGATCTGAATTTGCGAAATGGCAGCTTGAATATTGCCCTCGGGAATTTTGCCTTGCGTTTCTAAGAAGCTGATGAAATTCTTTAATTTCCCAGGCACTTGGTCAATAAAATGCACAATTGTCAGTGAAAAACCTTCGACTTGATTGATGAGAGAGAAGATCAGTGCATAGAAAAAGCCGAATAAAGCAGCTAAGACGAGGACATAGATCAAAATCGTTGCTAGCAAGCGCGGCACCCCTCGTCGGTGAAGGAAATTCACACCAGGAGTAACTAAGAATGCTATCGCCATGCCAAGCAAGAGCAGAAAAATAGCCTCGACAAATTGATTAACGAGGCCCCAAACAGTCCATATGATAATGCCTAGGCAGATCACGCAGATCAATATATCACGCCAGCGTTGCCAATTTACCCGATTCACTATGAGATCCTTTGTCCATTTAATTAATCCTCTCTCTATTACGGATGAGCCAATTATAGTGTTTCAGGTTCAAATTGACAATCACTATATCCCAAAAAGCTATACAAGTGGACGGTGAGTAGTTCCAAATAAGCTTCCTTGCTTCCTTCTAAACTATTGACATATTTACTTATAGATTCTATAATATACGCTATATTTCTTATTATATTTAGTAGACTGTTTAATATAGGAGCTACAAACGAGAATGGATTCGTCGCCTCTATTACTTCCGCCTGACAATCACCCATCAACAAACCATGTAGTTCACCAGGAAGATGATATCCAAGCTGATCATACCAGCCTCTATTGGGCAATTCCCCATACACCTCCCATTTTGGATATCCAAGAACTCAAACGATTTGTCTTCCCATGGCGAGAAACATTACTCCCCTATTTGTGTAACCGTTTTGTTTTGGTGTTTGTCGGGCTCCTCGCAAATTTCTATATCTTACCTTTAATGATCGTTGACCCAACTCTACCATCTCATACAGAGTATATACGCTTCCCACAAGCCCTATGGCTGATGTGGCGCCATTTCGATAGTGGCTTCTATTTGGGAATTGCCCAGTATGGATATTGGCCTGCCAGCACACTGCATTCGTTTTCGAACTGGGCTTTCTATCCACTCTATCCTCTCCTCATCTCATTATTTGGTCATCTTTTTGGAGGAACCAGCGAAAGTTTTCTTCTGGCAGGCCTGTTCATCTCAAATACCGCTGCGCTCATTGCATCCATATATCTCTACAATTTGATTTATCTAGAATTTGATAGGCAAACCGCTTCACGTACGATACTGTACATGTTTCTCTCCCCCTTAGCATTTTATCTCTCAGCCATCTATACAGAGTCACTTTTTTTGATGTTTGCAATAGCTTCTATGTACTATGTACGTCGACAGGCCTGGTGGCTGGCTGGTCTATGTGGCGGTCTAGCCGCTCTTACACGTTCACAGGGGTTTTTGTTGACAGTGCCTCTTGCTTACGAGTATCTCCGTATATTGAGTGATCGATATCTATTGTTACCAAGCTCAATGCCTACGTCGCGTGTAGCCCGTCTCTTGATCTGGTTCAAGATTCGTCTACAAGGACTATTACTGGCAAGTAGAGAGGTGAGCAACTGGTTGAATAGCGGCTTTGTCCTCTTGATGCCTGCCGGTCTGTTAGCGTTTATGGTGTATGCTCGCATCCAGACAGGCGATCTGCTAGCAACTGTGCACACTAATGAGTGGGGATGGGGACGGCAATTTGCCAATCCTTTCCATTTATTGAACGAATCGTTGCACCATCCTAGCCTGGGTGACCCAATGAACTGGAATTTCTGGCTCCTCAATATTATATTAGCTTTCGTTTTTCTTGGTTTTACTGTGTGGGCTTTTTATCGTCTACCTGTGATCTATGCTCTCTACACAGCAGTTATGGTCATCTTGCCATTGTCAACAAACCAGTTGAATAGCATCGGACGTCTTTATCTGGTAGTTTTTCCTACTTTTCTGTTGCTTGCTTTATGGACGCTACAGAAAGATCGTCATTTGGCACATACGGTGATTCTCTCATCATTCACTGCATTCCAGACTATTTTCATGGTTTTTTTCATTTTGGGTATCCATGCTATTGCGTGACTGTGAGACTCAGGGGCTCAAACTAACTGTTCTACTAATCTAACGACTTGCTCGTGCACACGCTCAATTGGTTGCCCTGCGTCAATGACTCTGATCCGCTCAGGGTGAGCTTCCGCCAGCGCAAGAAATGCTCCTCGCAAGCTGCGATGAAATTGCTCGGATTCACGGTCAAAACGGCTCGGAACTCCCCGCAGACTACTTTGATCATTTGTAGCAGTAGTACGTTGACCTACCTGAGCTGGCTCTAGATCTAAAAGAATGGTCAGGTCTGGAAGACATCCTTGAGTAGCCAGCAACGAGAGCTGTTCAACGCGTTCGGGACCCACTCCGCGGGCAACTCCTTGATAGGCAATGCTCGAGTCAATACAGCGGTCACTGATGACTAGCGTTCCAGCATCGAGCGCGGGCTGAATGACCGTTGCAAAGTGTTGTGCACGATCGGCCTGAAATAAGAACGCTTCGGCCAGGGGAGTAATTGTTAACTCGGGGTGATGGAAGAGAAGCTGGCGAATCTCAATGCCGAGTGGCGTCCCCCCTGGTTCGCGAGTGCGTATATAGTCTATACCATGAGCCTGCAACCAGCGCTCCAGCAGATCTAGCTGTGTGGTTTTTCCAGCCCCATCCAGACCCTCAAACGAGATCAAACGTCCCTTACTCACAGACTACTTCCCCTTGTCAGTACGATAGATCTCATAGTCCCAATCAAATTGCGGCTTAGGCAACATATCTTCAGGCACCCATGGATCATCCGTATTACCATATTTGCCATATTTACCCTTATACTCTTTAAGAGTCTCACCAACATATTCAAAGGTCAATTGGCAAATGCGGAAGCCAACGGGAACCCAGATCGTCGTTTGCGTGTGATTGCTGATCTCCATGGTCCAGCGTCCAATATAGCCCACATCCCCAACACCAGCACAGCGACAGACCGAGAGACCAGAGCGAGCGACGGTACTGCGCGAATACATCTTAGCTAGAAACCCATTGTGACCGCCAGCAATCTCCTGAGTATGGGCCAAAATAGTCGTGCCAGGACGGATGGCGATTTTGCCATCTTTCGCTCTCCGAGGTTCACCCCAGTAACGCCTGATCTCCTCAGGAATATCCAGATGCATCACCTCGACATTGGCATCACCCTGAAAATACCACTCTCCAAGACGGCAATCATACGAATTCGTGCCCAAATGACGCTCATCAAAGGGCTCGATGACAATATTGCCACGCCTCCTCTCCTCTATAATACGCTTATCAGATAGCAGCATAGCAAAGCAAACTCCTTTCTCTGGTTTTGTTTTATGACTATACGAAATTTCCTATCCGCCTCTCACCAAACACATCCTTTATTCTAGTTTGTCGATTATATCGTGATAGGGAGTCAAGATCAAGCTAAGGGGACCTTAGCGAGCACAACAACCCCATACTAATGACTGCTGCTGTGGCTGCTCCTGACAGGCTTGCTCATCTGCGTTACTTCAACGTTTATACTCTATTCTTCTCTTATATCCATTACAACTGCTGTAGTATCATCTAGCTTGGCTCTTGCACAGGTCTCATCTAGGCTCCTTTCTCTAGCCGTCTTAACAAGAATATCAGCAGCTTTTTCAGCAGTTTTGCCTTTTG
>CBJMBI010000275.1:0-5690 GCA_966427955.1 uncultured Ktedonobacterales bacterium | reverse complement strand
AACAATGGTGCTGGATAAATGGTATAGATCGAAAAGTCACGTAGGCTAGACACTGAGGCAGGTGGAAGATCTGCTGCATTCAGAAAGAAATCGATATTCCGTTCTGCCTCTTGCGGCTGTTCTCGGACAAGGTCGAGCTGTTTCCACTCCACACGGGCCTTACTATTGAACTTGCCCAAGCGAATATATCCTGGCAACAGAGGTGGCTCACCATCAAGGGAGAGCAGATAGAACTGTGCTTGACTCTCAACACCGAGCATGCGTATCTTACCGTTTTGTGGAAAATTTGCAGCACGAGCCTTCTTTGCTGGATTAGTTGCAATAGCATTTTGATCGAACCGGAAGTAGTAGCTATCCGACTGCCCATTAAATTGACTGAACGCAAAATGCAATTTGCCAGGGAGAAATGTAGCCGGCGTCACATAGAGTCCCCGCTCGTTGAGTGGTCCAAGATCCTGCATATAGCGTGGCGGACCATTCCAGTCATAAGGTGCGGCACATAATCCCAGAGCATAGGTCAAAGCATAATTGCCGATGAGCGGCTCACTTTCGTAGAGCGCCCCTATTTCGCGGGAGGCAAAATAGGTATGCTCCATGAGGGTGAGATCGGCTTGATAGATATGGATGGTCATATCATCAATCTCCGTAATTACTTAGTACCGTTTATACTCTTTGAATATCCCTTTTCCACTTCTTGCAATAGTGCCCGCAATTGTTCATTGTCACGGTAGAGAGCGATGGTTTCGTCGATAACCTGTTCCAAGACAGCATCTCGCACCACAACAGGCACTCGCCCTACGACTCGTTTGAGCAGTTCATTGCTAGCTTTATGCACAGCATCTAGGACAACCTGATCAGAGAGTGGAAATGGCAATTCGTGATCAGATTCTTTGAGGAGGATATCGTAGACATATTGCGTGAGTTCGAGATTGGAGAAGAGTTCGGTGTCGCTAAAGATCATTGCGGCCAACGTATTGCGCACCCGACCAAGACGACTGCTAATCGCACCATAGCGACTACTACGTAAAATATTGCCAATTACATATTGCAACTCACCCACCGTCACATCTTTGAGTGTTTCAATATCAAGAAAATGCGTTTCTGGCAATACATACTCGTCTTCATTAATCGATGTCGAGGCCTCCTGAGTAAAAGGATTACGCATCGTACTATTGTCAAAGGTTGCATTAAATGTTCGCTTGGCTGTCACTTGTGAGACCGGCGCAATGGAATAGGCATCATCTGTCATCACCCTACTTTTCTGCGCACCACCGCCACCAACGGCATACCCATACAGCATGCAATCTATACACTTTCCACAAGGAGCATTGGTATTGAGTGCACAGATATTCTTTTCTTTACTATTCTCTGCTATTTTCAAGAGACCAGACTCGCGAAGCAACTCACGCCCTGTTCTACGCTCCACGGCAGTCTGTTTGCGCTTGCTAATCACAACACGGCGTAGTCGTGTCGCATTTTCTCTGCCAGCAGTCACAATTTCTTTAGAAAGACCCTCACCACTTCCCTCAGTACGGAAAATAGTCTCCGATTCGGTCTTCCGAATAATGATCAGGCTGACATAGCGTCCGTGCGGGAAGTTGTCGTAGCTATCTAGCAGATACTCTTTGTACTTGTTCAGAATGGTCAAATTGCTAGGAATGTTCATGTAGTTAATCCTTTCTTGCTTGTGCTATTTGGTTGGACATCTTGCCCCAGCGTAAGACTTGGGACATGGTTAAATCTAGTCTTGTTCTTCCAGGTCATTCTCTGTAGATGCTGCTTCATCCATTGTCTGCATCGCGTCATCAACATTACCTGCTTTGCCTTTAGAGACAAAAATATTAGCAAGTTCCTCACGCATATAGACAAGGTAGGCACTGCGGATTGATCGTTCACGTTGCAGGAGTCTGTTGACATTGCCATGATGAGCACCTTTGAGCACTCCGTTGAAAAACAAGTCAACATACTCATAGATATCTTGTTCGTGGACGCCCTTAGCAACGCGTCTGACATGCTCGAAGATTAGGCCTTTGCTGCTTGTTCTCACAAATTCGATTTCATTCTCATTCTGAGGATCAGGGCAGCGATCCAGTTCATCTAAGATGAAATCAAGCGGCTTGAGCAGCGAATTGCGCTTATATGAGCGGCCACGAATACGATGTCGTGCGGCATGAATTGCCAACGTTTTTAGTTCAATCATCCCTATTCTCCTTCGATAAATGTTGTGGATTGAGCAATTTTTCAATGATTGGCGCTATGGCCTGACTAAGATTGATAGCTTGATGCTCAGGACTTTTGCTTTTCTTCTGTGCAACAAAGCGTTCGATGTAGCGATCCGTCTCGTGGTAGAGTTCCAGTGGATCAGTACTAGCTGCGGAAATTAGATCGTAGATGAGCGAGTAGAAATCTTCACCATTCGTCGTTAGCTTCTCAGCAATTTGGTGCAATCCTTGCAATTTTTTGCAAAGTTTATCCACGTCTGAACGTGTTAGTGTATTCGAGCTTGCTTCTGGATTTATCGACAGCAGCCAACTCATGACCTGGGGTACGTTTTCCACTAGGAGAGCTGCTGGCTCATCATTAATACGCTCATTTTCTAAGTTCAGCAATGGAGTAGGCAAGCGTGACAGGATGATACGACAATCAAACCAGAGACTCAGTAACACGGCCTTTTCCAGCGCTACGAGAAACTTATGTCCATAGCTTTTGCCAGAACTCTTCCCGATAATTAGTGGTAAGATAGGTGTGTTGCTTAGTGCTTCTGAAAAAGCTGGAATGCTTATCCCTTCAAGTCCTCTGTGGGTAAATTGCACTTTTTTATGAAATCTTTGGTAGATCTTTTCCCAATCACTGAAGTATGATTTGGTATCAAGAAACAGTGAGGCATGATCACCATGACCCAGCCTGGTAATACTTTGCCACCATACCAGAAGCAATGGCTGTGTGAAAAATGAGTAGGGAAAGCAATGGAGATAGAATGTGACCTGTTCGCTTCCCTGCTTATCACGATGGGAACGCCAAGCCAGCTTTTCAAGAATGAACTGAATGCGGCAGACATCACAGACATTACGTTTCGGCTCACGTGAAGTACCCGCTTCCAGACGATTCGAGAAGCTTTGCACTCCGATATTTGGCGGGACCTGGATAGCCATCCATTCTCCAGCTTGCAGTGTGCTTCCACAATAACAGCACTGTGTGTGTGGGCGCTTACTATCCACATAACGCCGCAAACTGGCACTGAAGTCGATAGATTGTGCAGGCAGCGGAGCAACGCTATCCCATATGTCGAGGTTACGTTCTAGATAGTCAACCAGATAGGCCTCATCAAATGCTTGAACTGGTGCTTCCTCTCCATTACTCTCAGTATCTGAAGAGATTTCAACTTGACGTTTCTTCCCTTTGCGCACGACTTGACTAGCTTGCTTTTCTAATTGTGCAAGGTCTGCTAACGCATCATCCATCATTGTATCAAGTGAACAAGCAGGCAGATCCCGTGCCATACAATAGCCTCGACGGTAAGGATCAATGAGATTATAGATTGCATCATGTTCGGCAGGTATTTGATAGAGACGAGCTACACGGTCCCAAGCATCCTGCTTAATAGCCTTGAGCTGATCTTCACGATGATCCTTCAAGAAGTTGCGATAGGCCATCAAAAACTCGCCTCGTTGGAGAGCCTTCTCATCACTAGGAACTACAGAGGTTTCGCGCAACCACATCCCGATACGCTCTTGCAGATTGGGATCACCTGATTGCTCTGTCAGGTAGGACTCTAGATCCTGACGAGCAAAAGCATCACGTTGTTCACGCCATTCCAACTTGTACTGCTTACGCTCGGCAATATTGCGCATATGCAGAAAGATATCGCTCAATGGCGCTCCACTTTGTATAGCAGCATCATCGACACTAATACCAGATGGCTTGGCCTTGATAAACTGTGCCAGTTGGTTAGACTGCAACTCGGCAAACCTCTGACCAATATGGTGCGCAAGCGTACGCAAATCCTGTGGAGACCAGTCAAGTTGGATATTCTTATCGAGCAAGTAATCCACGCCCGTTGGGTGATAGAGCAGATCAATACACGCTTCCTTACCATACCTATCTTGCAGGAAAGTCACGATTTGATTGTGCATGACATTGGTTTCGATGCCTCGCAGTTCAGCCAAACGATGCCCAACAAACCGAAAGCGGCGAGGATGGACGTGAGCATTGAGCGCAGCATTTAGATGTTGCACGAGCTTGTCACGGATACGTTTCTCATCACGTGTGGCATAATCGCCTGAGTGCGAATTATCGGCAGCATCGGCAAATTTCATCAAATGGCGCAGGGGGCCTTCCAGTCGATCTCTCTGTAATCGACATTGCTTGATAAAGTTCTGATTAAACTGAGAGCCGGGCTGTGACATAACCTGATGACCATGCGCCAGATAGGTAATGTCATAGAGATAGTCCTGCCACTCAGGAAAGAAAAGCTCAGCCTTGAGGCTCTCCAACTCCTGCTTGATATGCTCAAGGCTTGCAGCATTGGCATAGCTACGCGTTTTGCCATTCGGTAGCTTGCCATAAGGATCAAGTTTATTAATATCGTGAATAGTAATTGCCAGCAGCAGGCAACGATACTCCTCTGCATTCAGCTCAAAGAGATCACGCACCTTTTCTATTGTCGTGACCAGATTCATCACATGTGCCCAGAGACTTTCGCCAGTTTTACCGCCATAGTGTATAATGCCCTTATAATAGAGCAATTTCTCATTGGCAATCCGCTCAATGTACTCTTTTAGAACCTCCGAGCTATCACTGGGATACGTAAAACCAAATATTTCCCAATCCATGAAGAGCAAAAAACCTCCTTCTTTCTGCACACAAGGCACTTGATAGGAATAAATGATACAATTGTAGGACGGTTGGAGGATGAATTAGTATCTCTCAACTCATCTATCCCCAATTATAGATGGGATGTACGACGAGTGGTGTCGCATCAAACACAATTTTTCAGCTACCAGCAACTTCCTAAAATTGGTAGGAGAGAGAACAGTTACATATGTTGGTGTATTAGAATGAATTCCTTTCTAATACACCGGCTTTATGGCAGTCAAGCTAGAAAATCTACCACGGTTCCACCAACTATCGGGGGCAAAGGAATGAAAAAAAGAGGTCACATCAGGCACGTACCTGGAGCAAAATTCGCTTCAAAAATGTTTTACGTCTCCCATCCAAAAACCTTCGACAACATCATCTCCCACTTGACACAGCAATAACCTATGTTCTATACTCAGTAAGAGGAGATATCATCATTCTCATAAACTTTGAATGTATCTGATAGACTAAGTTCATTCCGTAAAGTCTGTACCAAGAGTCACATTCTCGTATACTGCAGGAAAGAGATGAAACAGATTCTCAAGGAAAACAATAGCCCAAAAATTCTCATGAGTAACATTAGTCCAAACAGTCCCTTTAGTCCAAACAGTCCCTTTAGTCCAAACAGTCCCTTTAGTCCAAACAGTCCCTTTAGTCCAAACAGTCCCTTTAGTCCAAACAGTCCCTTTAGTCCAAACAGTCCCTTTAGTCCAAACAGTCCCTTTAGTCCAAACAGTCCCTTTAGTCCAAACAGTCCCTTTAGTCCAGATAGTCCCACTCTCGTATGCAGTAGGAAAGAGATGAAGCAGATGCCCAAGTGGAACAAGAGTCAC
>CBJMBI010000274.1:0-5696 GCA_966427955.1 uncultured Ktedonobacterales bacterium | reverse complement strand
CAGATTAAAGCAGCTTTTAAAAAGCTGGCTTTGCAATATCATCCTGATGTCTATAAAGGGGAGGATGCTCATGAGCGCATGCGTATCATTTTGCAAGCCTATCAAACCCTTAGTAATCCAAAAGCGCGTCAACAATATGATGATATCCAACATTTCAAACATGATACAGCTCATAAGCCTTTTCAAAGTGTCTATGAGCGAAATACATCGATTGTTTTAACACGTGAGTCTGTTCGTACATGGGCTCAAGATAGATCTGCAAGGGCCCGCCGTGATCGCCAGCGTTACTATGACTTTCCAGATTTCCTTCCGGACCAACCTGTGCATATTGACCTGGTGGATATTGCCTATACCTTCTTGCCAGCACAGGCATATGAGCTTGTCCAGCGTGGGATGCTACGTGGAAAAGCTCCCAAGGTAAAAAAGCAGACCTTCTTTTGTCATCGTTGCCGTCATTGCTGGGACGAGCAAAGCTTATTGAACAATTTGCCATCTCATTGTCCTAAGTGTCAGGCTACAGACTGGGACGAGTTTTTATTACTACGCTGTTTACATTGTTGTGCAGTCTTTGAGAGCGAACAGATCCGTTATATGGTTGGGTCGCATCACTATGGCAAGGGAGTGCATCGTCCCACAGATCTATGCTCGCCCTACGAACTATTCCCGCTCTGCCCATATTGTGGGAGTGCTCGCTGGTCTCCCGCTGAAGAGGCCCGAATCAGCGAGCTGCAATTGCGTAAAATGCGGCATTCTAAGAGGTTGCGTCTGGTAGTAATCTATCTCATTTTGGTCCTGATAGCCATGGTAGGTGCTTTGATACTGGTATTCATCAGTAAAAGTTACAACAGTTTGAATTAGCCGATACCAGAAGGCAAAAGAGGCGGGGAGTGCTCCTCAGCTATTCCCTGTGGATAGCTGTAGAAGCCTATGCATTTATGCATGGAGAGCTTCACTTTACTGTGAAGGGAACACGCGCAGCTAGCGATTTATCTGTGCAGGAAACAGAAGTAGCCCAATAAACCTCTACATAGCCAGTGCCAGGATTGGACATCGAATTATAAGAATAAGAATTATAAAGTTGACCTTTCCCTACTGGGAATTCATAGTGGGAAATATATTGGTTATTCATATACCAGAGAAGACATACAGCACCACCTTGTAGTCCTGCATTAAGTGCAAACGTCACATATATTCTTTGATTCGTCGGAAAAGTTGTAGCATATTGGGTAGCCTGCCCAGTGGCTTTATCGACAGCACTAGCCATTCGTGCATTAGTGATAAACTGTGCACCTGGGAAGGTCTCAATGGGCGTTGGTGTTGCTACAATAGGTGAAGGGTGCTTTTCTGCAAGAGATGTGTTTCTTGGATTTATAGGTGATGCCGTCTGATCCGAACTATTGCTTGCTAACAACAGTGGTTGAGCCATGATGGAGACCAATGTCAGAATAAGTGCTCCTACTGTCAGGCATGCACCAGCAGCAGTGAAACCTAAGCGTGTAGTTCGTCGCATTCTTGGAGAGGGGGCCGGATTATATGCTGCCTGTGGAAAAAGGCCAAGCGGTGCTGGCATAGTTGACCAGTCTGATGGCTGTGATATTGTTTGAGGGGGAGTTGTGGGATGCTGGTTTGGCTCTAGCTTCTGTGGAATTGGATGTGGCATTGAATGTTTCTTGACAGTGGGAGAAAGATCAAAAGAAGCGTGGTCTTTGTCGGAGACTGGAGTTATTTCTAGTCCTGCTTGCATTGGTACTTGTCCGTCGTAACTTGTTGGACTATCATGAAAAGTAGGAGCGGAATAAGCATTCCATTGAGCATACGCAGCCTCTGACTCAACATGTCCTTGCTGCACATTAAGATTAGCTGGTATCTTTTCTGGAGCAAAAGGACCAGCTTGGGGGGACAATGCATCTTGCTCAGACCAAGCATTTTTTTGTACCCCATTATAATTTGTGCCACAACGCGGGCAATTTGTGCGTGATGGAGAAAGCGGTAATCCGCAATTTGAGCATCTCATAGAACAGCAAAACCCGTATAATCAAGACCAATCTTTACTAAGTTTACCACAATATACAACGAAAAACCTCACTGTCTAGAGAGGAAAAAGGTTCCTCTAGGACCTTTGTATATTCTTGTTACTGTGTAGCCATTAGTTCCAAAGAGGCAGAAGAATATTGGGCTTAGCCATTCTACCATTTCTACTGCCTTGACACACCTTGAGGTCATTCGTTATACTCTCATCATAGCGGTAAACTAGCGATTGGGTGGAACAGAGCTTATGCGACCAGAACAGATGACACAGCAGGAAGCCTATCTTGTAATTCAAAAAGGTTCTTTAGTTGGCAAACGCGTAGAGTTGTGGAAGGAATGTACCACTATTGGTCGCAGGAGAGATAGCGATATCTTTCTCGAGGATATTGCTGTACATCGTAAGCAGGCTAGTATTATCTATACCTCTATGGGATATGTGTTACGTGATGATCATGGGAGTGGTGATTGCTTTGTCAATGGATGCCCAGTGACCGAACAATTACTTAATAGTGGAGATCAACTACTCTTTGGCAATACACAGATGATCTTTTATATGAGCGAAGGCACCAGGCCATTCCAGTTACCCTCCTCACGAGGACGCGAACTCCTCATTGGAAAAGCTCCTGAGCCTCCATCCAGTGCTATCGCTTGCTTACAATTCACCAATCCGCAGAGCCGTGTGCGCAGCATCGAAGTCTTACCTGATATGACAATTGGGCGTAGCCGCGAATGCGATATCTTCTTGGAAGATCTGGCGGTTAGTCGCTTGCACGCAACTATCAAAGAATATTCCCATGGAGAATATGAGATTATTGATAATCGTTCAGCAACTGGCACATTCGTCAATGGACACCCTATCAAATGTCATAGGCTCCAAGAGGGCGATCTGATTCAGATTGGCAATACACAATTTAACTTCTGTCTTACCTCTCATTTATGAGACAGGGCATCCTACAAGTTTGCTCAGATCCTTTATGCGTTCTTCATAGTAATCGACTAGAGAGCCATCAGAACGTCGTACTGGCGGCTCGTAGGCATGTGTCTGGCGTATAAACTGGCGTACCTCCTGCGGTACATTGTGGAGCGTGCTATTGGTAGCTTTCCCGATTTCTTGACGAACATGGGTTGAAGATACCAGTCGATAAGCTGGATCAAATGGTAGCGTGTAGATAAAACGAGCAAAGCGATGATTTTCTGGTTTATGAAGTAAATCGTCTAAATCTTGTTCTCCTGCATTCCCACGTGGGGCAACCAATAAGGTCGCTAGTTTAAAAAGTTCTGAGAGTACTTTGTTACGCTCGTCATAGTAGCGTGGGTCCAGAATCTGCACAATTTTGTCGAAGCCTACTAGGAAAAATATGCGCTTTACGCGAGGAAATGAAGTGCATATTGCCTCAGCTTGCTCTATGTATAAGCCACGATTAAAAAGCAGCATTCCCGCATGTGGTAAGCGTGTGTGCAGAAGTCTCTGGAGGAGAAGAATACGGTCAAGCAATAAAGGTCGCTCGACCATTTCTTTATCTGTCGTGTGGGTACTGAAGGCTGCATAGACATACATCGGTTCATGCTGACGGGCAAACCGCTGTGCCTGTTTTAAGAGAGCAAGATGTGCAGTGGTAGGAGGATTAAATGAGCCGCTAAAGACAAGAATCTTCTCACGCGGCTGTGGTGAACCAGCAACAATGAGTGCTTTGGGAGGGGCCTCTGGCAAAAGCTGATTAAGCTGGTGCTGTATACGTTTGAGATTTTGTATAGTGCGCTGAGAAATATACATGGTTACTACGTCGTATTTTCCCAGATGCGCTGGGATATCCTCCTACCTGCTCGTAATTGAAACTCACAATGATAAGATGATATGGAGTGCACCCCATATCACATTATACAACGGATTTACCTCGCTTATTCGTGCTTGGGATCCCTTATTCTTATTGTATATGTAGTGGCCTATATCAACAACTCAGAGAAGAGACCAATAGTCTGCTGCCTCTTCAGCATTCTGATCTACCTCTGCAGAAACTGTAAGGGAGGTCTCTTCTCCTTGATATACGTCACTAGGTGGGTTATTTGCCGGATTTGCTAGTTGGTTTAGGGCAGATGGTGCTGATAGATGCTCTACTGGACATGCTACTGGCGGGTGTGCATCTGGATTACTTGTCACTGGAGGACGTATAACAGGCGTGCTTGATGTAGGGGTTTCTGCATCCTCCATATCTGTGAACATTGGTGGTGTTGTTGGCAGATGCATAGTTGGTCTTGATTGCATGACATCTTTATTCGTGAGTTCATAATACTCTGTCAAACGCATAGCAATCAATTTGGCTGGTTGATCAACCATATGGTATCTCAATGCATCTTGCCAGAGCGCTTCTAGTGCAAAGGAGTCCTTGAGCAAGCCAACCTTAAAATAAAGGTACTTTTCTGTATCTGATGACATTAGCTATTTCTCCTGTAACTATGCTTTGGTGACGCTTGTCTGATTTGCAGGATTTATTTGACTTGTCTGACCAGTGGGATTGGTCTGGTTCGCTTGGAATTTTCGCATCAGCAGGCGGCCTGCTAAGCTGCAATAGCCAAGTCCATTGGCGTGAGTGGGATCATCTGGACGGGAAAGATGTGGGATACGCTGCTTTAAAACATCATAAAAGTAATAGACTCCGCCGCCAATATTCAGAACCGGTTTAAAGCTTGCTGCTACTGCATCACGGTCACTCTGCCGCCAGGCGGTAGCAACGAATGAAACAATTTCACTCCCTACTTGAGTTGTGGCTTCCCTTACTAGTCGATCTAATTCAAGTGCGCTAACTGTTTTGCCATATGCTGAGATATCTGGATAACTATATTCACCATTTGATGCATAGGCATACATAATTTCGCGAGCCTCGAGCTGGGAGAGCGAACGATTATACTTATCCTCGAATGTATCCATCAACATTTGAGTTGCAGTCTCCACACCTAGTGGTTTGCCTTTGCAGTAATCAGTGACGGGGACCTGACCACGAGCTACATACAGGTCTGTTGTGCGACCGCCGATGTCGATTACTGCACTCTCTGTTGTCTTGCTTGCGGATTTGTCACTATAGGCAATGAGTGCTCCTGATCCTTCCATAACCACTGTTGCAACTTCAACGGTTACGCTGCGCAGGGTCTTGCCATGATCTATTGAGAAAACGTGTGTACCATCCAATGCAGCTTTGATATTGCTGCGGAGACCGGAGTTCTTGATATAGGTTTCTGCTGGCAATCCAGTAACAACGTACAGTCCAAATTCAGTATCAGGTATCAATGTTGCGGCAACTGTCAGGAGTGCGCGTAAACTGTATTTACTTGCATAGCGTTGAATGTCGCCACGTCCATGATAGACATCAACTGCCTGTTGCAATGCCAAATCTCCAACTGCATAGGCTATTGCTTCTCCGTAGAACTGGATGACATACATATTGGACTGATCCATTTTGACACCCAGGTTGCGCATTGCGTTGACATCAGCCTTGGCGAAGGCCGTGGGAATACTGAGCGATACATTTTTACCATCAATGACAGTAACCCCACCAATTTCTGAATTGCCAAAGTCATGTCCATAGGGATACCATTTCATAAAAATAGGTGCTCCTTTCTGTCCTATCTAAATAGCTATCAGGGCCAGATAATCAAATAGAAATAGGGATCTA
>CBJMBI010000273.1:0-5709 GCA_966427955.1 uncultured Ktedonobacterales bacterium | reverse complement strand
CCAACGGTGGCAGAGTTGGCCCAACGGGTCGAGCAAGCCTTGCGCAAAGGTGAAGGAACGCCGATCCCACCGCTTGTGGCAAGGGCACGCCCAGAGGTCCTGCCGTTGTCGTTTGCGCAGCAGCGGCTCTGGTTCTTGGACCAATTTGAGCCAGGGAGTCCAAAGTATCTGGTCTCCAATGCCATCAAGACTGGTGGCAAAATCGATGTGCCTGCCTTGCAGGGCAGCCTCCAAGAGCTGATCAGTAGGCATGAAAGCCTGCGTACCACCTTTGAGAAGCGAGATGGCCAGCCCGTACAGGTGATCCATCCAGCAGGCCCATACCTCCTGCTGGTGATTGACCTGCAAGGACTGGGAGAGAAAGAACGCAAGCAGCAAGCGCGACGGCTAGCCAGTCAGGAGAGGCAGCATCCCTGTAACCTAGCAACAGGACCCTTGCTGCGCACGTATCTACTGCGACTTGAGCCTCAAGAGGACGTGCTGTTGCTGACGCTGCATCATATCATTACTGACGGCTGGTCCAATGAGGTACTGGTGCGTGAACTCACTCTCCTCTATCAGGCCTTTCTCTCTGGGCAACCTTCCCCGTTGGCCCCCTTACCTCTCCAGTACGTTGACTATGCCCTCTGGCAGCGAGAATGGTTCCAGGGAGAGGTGCTCGAAGCCCAACTCGACTATTGGACAAGACGCTTGGGTGGAGCACCTCCTATCAAACTTCCTACTGATTATCCACGCCCACCTGTAGTAAACTCTCGTGGAGCAAGTCATCCTTTCGCCCTCCCGGCAGATCTGTCACGAGCCCTGGTTGCTCTCAGTCGCCAGGAAGATGTGACTTTGTTTATGCTCCTGCTAGCTGCATTCCAGGTCTTGTTCTATCGCTATACAGGGCAGTTGGATATTGTCATAGGGACTGATAGTGCGAATCGCCATCGAATAGAGACGGAAGAAATAATTGGCTTCTTTGTGAACCTGCTGGTACTGCGTACTGACCTGAGTGGACAACCTACTTTCCGAGAGGTGCTCAAACGAGTTCGAGAAGTAGCTTTGGGAGCTTATGCTCATCAGGATACACCATTTGATCTCCTGGTTGAGAAACTAGCATCTGATCGCTATCTAGATCGTATGCCTATTGTCCAAGTTTTATTCGTTTTGCAAAATATATCCTCAGAACCTGAGAGAGGGAGAGAGATAGAACATGAAGCCGTGAGTCAGCCATCTCCCCGTTCTATGATGGATGAGGAAACAAAGGTAAAGTTTGATCTGGCTTTATTTATGTGGGAACGGGGGGGAAAGCTCTTTGGGAATTTGAACTATCGTCTGGATTTATTCAAGGCGAGTACTATTGCAACCATGGTGGCTCGATTTGAGGTTTTGCTGCAAAGTATTGTGAAAGAGCCAGACATGCTAATTGACCTGCTGGAATGCGTCTCAGATGCAGAGTGCATACAACAGGAGCAGGAAGAACGAGTTTTGAGGTCTGAACTGCTTCAGCGTGACGATGGCTGGTTTGATCTCTCAGAGAAATTTTTTACGAAAAATAGCTATAATCAATAGAAAGATTTTCACGCAAATAAAACGCTTAGGATCATAATAGGCAAGAATAAGGAGAACACAAGCTATGTCAATGAGTACTCTGAGAGGAGCGCATCTGTCACTCCAACAGGATCGCTTATGGCTATTCCAGCAAGGAAGCAAAGTATATCGCTCACAATGTACTATTTTCATGAAGGGCACGCTTAATTATCACGTATTACAGCAATCACTCCAGCAGCTTTTTGAGCAACATACCATTTTTCAGACCGTATTCTATCCCCTTCCTGGAATGGATGCGCCTATCCAGGTAATGGGCCATCACATTGAGTTTCACTTCCCTATCATCAACCTGGAAGAGATAGACGAAGCTGGACAGAAGCTCTCACTCGATGCCCTGGTCATGTCGTTACAAGAAGAGCCATTCGACTTAGCACATGGCCCTCTCTTTCGTCTTGCGGTATTTCGTCTATCTGCCGAGACCTCACTTCTGTTCCTCATTTTGCCAGCATTATGTTCGGATTCATCAACATTACCTCTACTTATCTCTGATCTGGCAAAGAGGTACGATGCTTGTCTCTCTGGCCAGGAGCTTGCCGAGGAACCATTACAATATGCAACCGTCTCAGCCTGGCAGAAACAAATCCTCTTGAAAGAGGGTGAGGCGGTAAAACTACACGAATTGTGGAAAGATTTTACCGTGTCTCAAATGAGTCGGATACAGCAAATTTTTGAACAGGCGGGAATAGGAAAACAGAAGGAAGAAACTTGCTTCCTTTCACAGGCAACACAGCAGACGCTATTTGAGCCATGTATCTTGCCCTTGGAGGTAGGAGAGACGATCTCTACTGGTATCTATGCATTGGCCTCTTCATCTGATGTTTCAACAATGGCGGTTCTGCTTGCCTGCTGGTTGGTCATCCTCTGGCGATTAACGGATGAGTCACAACTAATCATTGGAGTAGCATGCAATGGGCGAAACTACGAAGAGTTAGCGAAAGCGCTAGGACTCTACACGCGTTTTGTTCCTTTCAGTATGTATATGGAGGATGATAGGACCTTCAAGCAAATTCTGGCCTTTATTGAACCCTTGTTGGAAAAGACCATGAAGCATCAGGCTTATTTTAGCTGGCCATCAGCCTCCTCTGCACACAACACCTCTATGAGCCCCAGCTTTTTCCCTGTGACATTTGAATACGGGCGTTGGCCTGCCTCATTTACTGCCGAGAAATTGAACTTCTCACTTGGTCAACAGTTTTGTTGTACTGAGCCTTTCATACTCAAGCTGTGTATTGTACAAATAGGAGAGCGTTTGCTGCTTGAGTTGCATTACGATCCACAGTTTGTCCAAAGAGAGCGCATTATCCGTCTCGCTTCAATGTTGCAAGTGCTTCTCCATCGTGTTGTGGAACAGCCACAAGCTCCAGTAGGTACATTGACTCTTCTCACAGATGACGAGCAAAGTCAGCAGATTGCAGCATTCAAAGCTCCTACCCGTTCACTACCTACCTTGAGGTTGCATCAACTCTTCGAAGCGCATGCAAAACAGAGACCGAATCAATTGGCCGTAATCAGTGCCAAAGAACAATTGACGTATCAGCAGTTAAACAAGGAAGCCAATAGGTTGGCCAGGGTATTACAAAGCGAGGGAATAGGACCCAACGTGCTCGTGGGTTTATGTGTGACACGCAGTACCCGGATGTTGGTGGGACTGCTTGGTATTCTCAAGGCTGGAAGTGCCTATTTACCGCTAGACGCTGGGAATCCACCCACACGGCTCCTCTATCAGTTGCAGGAAAGCCAGGCTACCATTCTCTTGACCGACCGGGAGATGAGCATGCGCTTGCCCAAATGGGAGGGAAGGATATTGCTGTTAGAAGATTTGGCACTAGAAATGTGTCAAGCTTCTGGCGACAATCTGCCAGGAGGCAGCGAAGCAGAAGATCTGGCATATATCATATATACGTCGGGTTCAACGGGAATACCCAAAGGTGTAATGATCCAGCAATCCAGTCTGGTGAATTATGCACTGGCTCTATGTGAGCAATTGGAGGCAGAACCAGGATGGCAATATGCGACGGTGACGACGCTCGCAGCGGATTTAGGAAACACCGCAATCTTCTGTGCGTTAGCGTCGGGAGGCTGTGTACAGGTGCTTGACTATGATATGGTAACGTCAGCAGAATCGATGCTGAGATGGACTGAACTGCATCCGATTGATGTGCTGAAAATTGTGCCCTCGCATTTATCAGCGTTGTTGGCAGGAGGGCAGAGCGAGGGGTTGTTACCGCGTCGAGCGTTAGTATTAGGAGGCGAGGTATTTCCAACTAGTCTACTAGAGCAAATAAGGGTGTTAGGCTGCAAGTGTGAAGTGTATAACCACTATGGGCCAACAGAGACGACGATTGGGGTATTGGTCAAGCCACTTGGCGTGCGAGAAGAGCAAGAGAAAGAGAACAAGGAGACGTACGTTACAATCCCGTTAGGCAAACCTATCACGAATACGGAGGTGTATGTGCTAAATCAGCACATGCAGATAGTACCCGTGGGAATAACAGGAGAGCTGTATATTGGAGGGGCTGGTTTGGCCATGGGATATACACAGCAAGGAGGGATGACAGCTGAGCGGTTTGTACCGCATCCCTATAGCAAGCAAGCAGGAGCAAGACTCTACCGAACTGGAGATCTCGCGCGGTATAACGAGAAGAATGAGATCGAGTTTGTGGGCAGGTGTGATAGTCAGGTGAAATATGCAGGGTATCGTATAGAATTAGCAGAAATTGAAGTGCAACTCAGCCAGCATCCCAACATACGCGATAGCGTTGTAGTCTTGCGAGAAGATCTGCCTGGAGGATTACATCTCGTTGGTTATATTGTGCCTAGGAAGTTACCTGTGCCTACTCATATGGAGATACAAAACTTTCTACGACAACGTCTGCCCGACTATATGGTTCCCTCTACTTTTATCTATCTGAAGTTTTTACCGCTCACGGCAAACGGAAAAGTAGATCGGCGTCAACTCATCACTGCGGATAGAGGCAAAGACAGTTCCCTCTCATATCTTGTCAATGCAGAAAGTAAATCGAGGACGATCGTGCAGCCGCGTGATGCAACTGAATGGCACGTGTTACAGATTTGGGAAGACGTTCTAGCTACCCAACCAATCAGCATTGACGATGACTTTTTCAGTTTGGGCGGACACTCTCTTATAGCAGTGCGTCTCATATCGCGCCTATCAAAACACTTTGGACAGAATCTGGACCTGGCAACCCTGTTCCAGCATCCAACGATTGCAGCGTTAGCTGTTAGTTTACGTCAGCAGGTTGCATCCGAAGAGAGATCATTAGTCGCAATCCAACCTGGGGGAACCAGACCTCCTTTTTTCTGTGTCCATCCAGCCGGTGGAACTGCTTTTTGCTATGTCAATCTTGCGCGTTGCCTGGGACCGGATCAACCTTTTTATGGGCTTCAAGCTCCCAATCAGAGGAGTGGTGAGGAAGCATTGAGAACGGTAGAGGAGATGGCTGCTTATTATCTTGCTCTGATACGAGCTGTGCAGCCGCAGGGACCTTATCTTTTAGGTGGATGGTCGGCTGGAGGAGTTATTGCCTTTGAGATGGCTCAACAATTACGAAGGCAAGGAGATGAAATAGGTGTTCTCGCTCTTATCGATAGCAGGCTGGTTGATTCTCAAGTGAGAGCAAAAGCTATGGAGGAGGAGATAGACCTTGGAGATGCAGGAATTGTCAAAGAGTTTATTCACTCTCTCAAGATAATCGTACCTGATGACTTTGACCAGAGGGATCTTGAGGAACAACTCATTTATGTTGTAGAACAAGCAAAAAAGGCAAATATAATTCCAGTTGATACTAGCCTTGAATTAGTTCGCCGCCTTGTACGTACTATAAGAGTAAATATGCGTATTGCCCGTTTGTATATTCCTCAGAGCTATCCGTACCAGATTGACTATTTTGCCTCAAGTGATTCTCTGACAGAGTTTGTGGATGAGAAGGAAGACATTCGAAAAACTGTCGACCGACAAGACCTTTTGCAATGCTGGCGTGAACTAGCACAAGGTGGGATGCAACTCCATGTGATACCGGGGAATCATGTCACCATTGTTGAAGAGCCAAATGTGCAAGTCCTTGCTGATACGCTCAGGAGTTGTATTGATAGGGT
>CBJMBI010000272.1:0-5712 GCA_966427955.1 uncultured Ktedonobacterales bacterium | reverse complement strand
AGGCCAACTCTTAGTCCACCCTGGGTACACGTGCTAGGATCTCCGAAACAACTTCATAATTAATGGTATCCAAGCGCTCTGCAACTTGTTCAGCAGTCAATGTAGCTTCTCCCTGGCGTCCAATCAGCACCACTTCATCTCCCACACGTGTCTGAGGAATATGTGTTACATCAACCATACATTGATCCATACAGACACGGCCAAGAATGGGGGCCTCTTGCCCATGGATAAGCACTGAACCCCAGGTCGTTGGAGCACGGCGGAAACCATCGGCATAGCCAACTGGTAAGACTGCGATGCATGTGGGATGTGTAGTCACATAAATACTGCCATAACTGATCCCTTCGCCAGCAGGTAGCCACTTTACTTGTGACACTTGAGTTTTAAATGCAAGTGCTGGACGAAAACTATCCGGTAGACGAACTACAGACGACGGTTGCAAACCATAAATCGCGATTCCACATCGTACCATATCGAAATGAGCAGCTGGAAGAGTGAGCATGGCCGCACTGTTGGCCGCATGTACGATAGGAGGCCGTAATCCTAGTTCCCGTAAGGAATGGAGGACCTGCTGGAAACGCTCTAGCTGTAGAAAAGCATGTGCTTTGTTTTCTGCATCAGCCTGTGCAAAATGAGTATAGAGTCCTTCTAGTTCTAGTCCTGGCAAGACCTTTATCAGGCGCACAAGCGCTATAATTTCATTGAGTTGTTCGTAACGAATACCCAAGCGGCCCATGCCAGTATCTACCTTGACATGCACTTTAACTGTCTTACTCAGGTCTAGGGCCGCACGTGAAAGCGCGTATGCTGCCTCTGTGGAGTAGAGTGTCACGCGCACATCCAAACGAATTGCTTCGCGCATTTGCCAAAGGGGAACATAGCCAAAGACTAAGATTGGGGCGCTAATATTGGCCTCACGCAATGGAGTAGCCTCACTCACTGTAGCAATACCAAGCATGCTCGCTCCATTGTGCAAAACGGTACGAGCAACCTTTAAGGCACCATGTCCATAAGCATCCGCCTTTAATGCTGCCATTACTTGTACATTTGGCCCAACAAGCGATTTGATATGGCGTGTGTTACTAGCAATAGCATTGAGATCAACCTCAACCCAAGTGGGACGATCGGCATGCCGAAAAATCGTCTTTTTCCAACCGGGAGCCTGACGCACTAGCTTTTCAGAGGCTTCCCAGGGACGCGCCATTAGTATCTCTGTCACCCGTTCCATGCGCGTCTCTTCGGAACCTTTGATCAGTACTACATCCTGCACTACCTCAAGGGCGCAATGCATTGTAGCTCCTGCCGATGGTGATAAATCGCTTGCGGAACTTGAATTCTCTAGCAATTCATTGCGCGAATTGTAGGGACCCGATTTATTGCGTCCGTGACAAGAACCGGATTGCTCAAGAATGGAGCGTACAATCTGAGCCGCGTCTTCGTGAGTTGAGGTAGTAAAAACACATTTCTCATTCATTCCATATTGCTTTGCTTCTTCAGCAAGAATAGCAGCGTATTCTCCATATGTGATAAGATAATCGACGAATTTTGGCAATTGCCGTCCTATTTCACGATGAGCTTCTTCCTGGTAATTGCCCAGATTCAACATATCACCCAACACTGCGATACGCCGTCCCCTTGAAGGTGTAAGCGCGGCCAGTGTAACGAGTCCAGCAAACATAGATACTGGCGAGGCGTTGTGAGTATCATCGAGCAGGCGGGAGTTATATATCCCCGGTAGTGGATTGAGCCTGCCTGACAGAGGAGCAACGTTCATTAAAGCTTGCTGAACTTCCTGCGTGGTCATACCAAGTGTAATGCCAACCTGGTATGCTGCTAACATTGTATACAGGTGATGTTCGCCAAGCAGACGCGACTTGAGCTGTATATTTTGAACAGGGCTGGGTTGTAATGTTGCTAAATAGGCAACCGCTTCCTGAGGATGCGAAACAAGTGGTACATTGCGAATCAAGCTGGAGATATTGTCAGCCGTTTGGTCTTTGTCAACCGGCTGAATGACTTCTCCACATACACCATCCCAACCAATCTGAGTGACACTGGCTCGCAGACCGCTACTACCTCCTACCAAGATTGAGAAGGGGGAATGAAGCGAAAATGAGTGAAATGTTATATGGACAAGCTGAGTCCGATGGCGTGTTACGAGGGCAACGCTTGCTTGATCATCCTGGTTATAGAAGAAGTGTCCACCATCAGAAATACTGCTCATAAGCATAGCTAGTTCGTCAGCCAGACGATCAACTGAGCCAAAGTATTGGAGCTGAACAGGACAGATATTGGTGAGAACACCAATCTGCGGACAGAGGAGACAACAGAGATTGGTAATTTCACCAGGATGATCACAACCCAATTCTAGTACAGCATATTCATGCTCTTCTTCTAGGCGCCCGAGCGAGAGAGGAATACCCAGGAGATCATTGTAGTTTTGCAAGCTCCTGAACGTTTTAAATCGGCTTGCAAGGACTGTAGCAATAGCTTCTTTAGTACTAGTCTTACCAACACCTCCAGTTACAGCAATGACGGTGGGATGCCAGAGCTTGAGAATTGCACTAGCATACTGCTGCAACGCAAGACGAGTATTTTCCACCATCACAACAGTAACATCGGCTTGAAGCAGCGCTGCCTGCATTTTTTTACTCAGGGCATTAAGCACCCTCGCTTCTACCAACAAACCTGTTGCTCCCAGACGTACCGCATCGAGCAGAAAATCATGCCCATTATGATGTGTTCCTTGTACTGCTACAAACATCTCACCAGGTATCAGTTGGCGCGTATCATGACTGAAGCCAGCAAATTGATTCTGTTTTCCCTGATAGTATAGGCTTCCCTTAGTAGCTTCAAGCAAGTAATTGAGATAGATCATATTAATTCCTTGTACGTGTTTTACTTCCTATACAAGTATACAATATTCTGCCTAGCCACTCAACCATAGCTGTTAGCCCCAGAGTTGTCAATGACCTGATGGAAGACTATCGCTCGATTCGGTCACCATCATGAAACTATGATGATATCTAGATCGTGCTTTAATTAGGGATTGCACTGCTAGATGTCTTCTAGACGATTAGATTAGGGGGGAACCATGCGACGAGAACAAGATAGGAAGAAACAGATTCTGATTGTTGAAGATGACTACGAGATCGGTCATTTGTACCTGGACCTCTTAGTGA
Organism: uncultured Ktedonobacterales bacterium; assembly: GCA_966427955.1. Lineage (GTDB taxonomy): Bacteria > Chloroflexota > Ktedonobacteria > Ktedonobacterales > Ktedonobacteraceae > DASYAN01. Next base: position 2,530 of record CBJMBI010000272.1, on the reverse strand, counting down.
CTGAAGCTAATTATATGGTTAAATTAGCTAATGATCCTTCTCAAGCATTAAATATCGTTGAGGATTTTAAGCCTGATCTCTTTATTCTCGATTATCTCCTTCCTCAGATGGATGGTCTTGAACTTTATAAAAGACTTCATACTATAAAAGGGCTAGAACAGACTCCCGCCCTTGTCATAACTGGCACTTTACTCGACAAGCAAGGCCAAGAACCAGGGATCATTAGGATACAGAAGCCATTTGACATTGATATCCTTCTGCAAACGATTGAAAATATTTCCATGTTATAGGTACTAAACCAGAAGCTACATGGTCACTTGATGGGAGGCATGATTGCCTCAGGGGACTTTGACGTAACTGTGCACATATGGAAATCCCTGTAGAGAGATCTCCTAAATAATGCTATGTGCTATAATAACTCTAAGCAGGATCAGTAACCAAGAAACCAGAACACCTAAAATACAGCTTAAAGGAAGGATAGACAAACTTCTCTGCCTATGTTTAAAAAGATCGACCACATCAACATTGTTGTCTCTGATCTAGAAGCTGCAAAAGACTTCTTCTTAAATTTGGGATTTACAGTTCACAAAAGGCGGATATTGCAAGGAGAATGGATTAACAAAGTTGTCAATCTACCTAATGTAAAAGCTGAATATATAGCATTAGTAATTCCTGATACACAGACCAAATTGGAATTAATTAAATATCATACACCTGAGGGAAGTGTAGACCCTCATATCAGTATGCCCAACCAGATTGGTTTTCGGCATATAGCCTTGGAAGTTGAAGATATAGAAAACATTGCGATAGATTTGAAAAAGAAAGGGATAACACTCTTTAGTGATATACAAATATATGATAATAAGAAACTTTGTTACTTTTTGGGAATAGAAGGAATAATCCTCGAATTGGCTGAATATACCTAGTCTGCGAAAAAGCTATGGTAAGGCTAGCTGTGCTTGTTATGCATCCTTACCAGCAAAGGCTTCCTGCATTGGGGCATCATGCATAGCAATCATGGAGATCTCTGGATATTGGGAGGCAAAGCGATGTAACTTGATCAGCGTTTGTAAGGCAATAGACTGATCGCTCGAAACAAGAGACCACAAAATGGGATGCATCGGAGCAGGTTTTAGGTAGTTTTCGGCAATCCATGCAGCATCACCAATCAGAAAAAGATGCACACCATTGGCACGATGGATGAACATACCAACCTGTCCCGCTGTATGACCAGGTAAGGGAACTAGAATAATCGATCCATCTCCAAAAAGATCATAACTAGCCTGAAAACCTGCGTACTCAGGGCCACTGAGATCATATAGTTCTATCGGATTACTACCGAGCAATCGTTTGACTAAACCTCGATTTTGGGAAAGGAGTTTTTGTTGGCCAGCCGCATACTCAATTCGATGAATACGTAGCGGCACATCGGGCAAATCAGGAACACCACTCACATGATCCCAGTGTAAGTGTGATATGATGGCAAAATCAAGATCCTGCGGATCTAGATCCTGCTGCTGAAGATGCATACCAATAGGCTTCTCCATGACATAGCTGCCCAACACTTTACGAAACCATAGTGGCTGATCCTTAAGGAAATGATGGATATCTGCACATAAACCTGTGTCATAAAGAAATGTAGCTTTTGGATGACGAATGAGGACTGCACTATGAGCAAGCATACGGGGTACTAGTGAAAATGTGCCGCGTACAGCAAAACATGCCGGAGCAGTAGTACTGCCACACCGCAAAAAACTCACCTCGATGTCTGGTAATGATCCCCTCGATAGCATTTCGGCTTCCGTTTCTGCCAGTATTTCCATTTTCAGACGGAGCGGTAAAAAAGTTCTAGCCAGCAAACCAGTTCCCAGAACACCTAATGCAGTCCCACCAAGAGCTAACCAACGACGCAACTTTACACGCTCTCTTATCTGCAAAGGTTCATCAGGGTATTCAGTTGGCCTGTTCATAGGATTCCTTGCCTTTTTCCAATATTCTGCGCTAAAAATGTCCCTACGATATTACCATATATTTCTATGATATTTTATACCCGAGTGCTTTCGGTTGGCAAGAAGAAGATTGATCAGCCGGAGAATACTGCACTAAAAAAGAGATGTATCCTCATATTGATCTGTAATTTGCCCTCCTCCAACATTGGCCTCTTGTCCATTCACTTGTATTATATATTTGAAATGTGTGATGCCATTAATACTTTGCTGGCTTGCCGGCCCTGTAGGATTATCCAGGTAGACGATACTGCTTAAACCAAGCTGCAATAGCTGGGTCATATTAAATGTCTGCTTGCCTAGTGGTGTCTGCTGACTATTATTGTAAAGCTCAATTGTAACGCTGCCGCCAAAACTCTTGCTGTCATTGTTGAAAATATCAAAAATATAGCGATATTGCATACCTACTTTCTTGACCATCTGACTTGTGACGGTGACGTTAAACTTCTCGATATGCTCAGGAGTTGGCGTTGGACTAGGCACAAGCGTTGGCCGTGGGCTAGGTAGAGGTGTTGGACTAGGCA
>CBJMBI010000271.1:0-5725 GCA_966427955.1 uncultured Ktedonobacterales bacterium | reverse complement strand
TCTAACCGTTCTTGGATGATTTCCATGTGCAGGAGACCAAGGAAACCACAACGAAAGCCAAACCCAAGGGCATTGGATGTTTCTGGCTCATAAAAAAGTGCGGCATCATTAAGCTTTAGACGATCCAGGGCATCACGCAATAGGGGATACTCGTTACTCTCAACTGGATAAAGGCCAGCAAAAACCATTGGCTTCGCCGGTTCATAGCCAGGTAAAGGTTCAACTTCAGCGAGCGTTGCCGGAAGCGTGACTGTATCACCTACACGACAATCCTTGACATTTTTAAAGCCTGTTGCGATATATCCAACTTCACCGGTCGTTAACTCTCCAATAGAAATTAGACGTGGCTGAAAATAGCCAGCCTCGAGAATCTCTGTGCTACTTCCAGTAGCCATCATAGCTACACGCTCGCCTTGGTGCAATTGCCCATCGATGATGCGAACATAGGCAATAACACCTTTATAGGCATCGTAGTGCGAGTCAAAGACGAGAGCACGTAAAGGTCCATCAACTGAGCCCTTCGGTGGTGGCACGTGTTTAATTATCGCTTCTAGAATATCCTGCGTTCCAATCCCCTCTTTGGCCGAGGCAAGAATACACTCATCTTTGGGTAGACCGATGACGTCTTCCACTTCCTGCTTTACCTTCTCAGGTTCAGCACTGGGGAGATCGATTTTGTTGATAACAGGAATGATCGCAAGATCAGCCTCCAGTGCAAGGTAGAGATTAGCCAACGTCTGCGCTTCAATACCCTGGGTTGCATCTATGACAAGCAGCGTCCCCTCACAGGCTGCAAGGCTACGCGAAACCTCGTAGGTAAAGTCGACGTGACCTGGGGTATCAATCAGGTTCAGCTCGTATTCCTCACCATTGAGAGCGGTGTAGCGCATACGCACGGCCTGAGCCTTGATGGTGATTCCTTTTTCGCGCTCTAATTCCATCTGGTCAAGTGTCTGCTCCATCAATTCGCGTTTCGAGACTGTACCAGTGTATTCCAACAGGCGATCTGCAAGGGTAGACTTGCCATGGTCAATGTGCGCGATAATACAGAAATTTCGAATATGTGCTTGATCAGTCATTTGTGTTGATATCCTGCTCTATCTCACTATAAAATTCCCTTGACATCCTTTTTTAATCAGCCGCGATAATTCCTCCACACAATACCTCATCTCCGTCTTCACCTCCATAAAAGACGGCGGCCTGGCCTGGCGTGATAGCACGCTGAGGGTGGAGAAGCCTAACATGAGCACGTTTACCTTCCAGTGGAGTAAGCAGAGCAGGTTGCTCATGGGCTTTGTAGCGAACACGTACCTGCACCTCAAAAGGCTCAGTTGGAGTTTCTCCACTCAGATAGTGCATATTATCGACGGTAAATTCTTGTCGATCCAGATCACTAGCTCGACCAACAATTAGCGCATTGTTTGCTGGATCAATTTTGATCACATGTAATGGTTCTCGTGAGGTGATCCCAAGCCCTTTGCGCTGCCCAATTGTATAGTACGCCAAACCGTGATGGCGCCCCAAAATATTTCCCTGCAGATCATAAATGGGACCCGGCTTAGGGATTGAGATCAATGATCCTGCTGCTGCCAGGGCTGTGGAACTATCAGCAGTATTCTCTGCTAAGGAGGCCATTTCAGCAGCTTTCGCTTTAGCATAGCGATCAATAAAACCTCGGTAATTGTTCTGAGCAACAAAACAGATTTCTTGGCTCTCAGCTTTTGTTGCAACGTTCATCCCACGCTCGGCTGCCATGGTACGTACTTGAGGCTTGGTATAACCTCCCAGAGGAAAGCAGGCATGTGCCAGTTGATACTGGTTGAGTACATGCAGGACATAGGATTGATCCTTGTCAGGGTCAATCGCACGACGCAAACGACGCTTTCCAGTGACTGGATGATCATCCACACGCACATAATGGCCCGTAGCCAAGTAATCAGCACCCAAGGCCAGTGCACGGCTAAGCAAGACTGTGAAACGAATATGGCGATTACAGGTCAAGCAGGGATTTGGTGTGAGTCCCGCTGTGTAGTCTTCATAGAAAGAGTCTACGATTTTATCTTTAAACTCTTTTTCTACATTTACTAGATAGAAAGGTATATCGAGCAGACGTGCTACACGCCGTGCATCATCAACGGCTTCTAGAGAACAACATTTATTTTGAACCACACGCTCAACGCCATCATCCTCCGCTTCTATTACACCAGGTTCGGACCATAGACGGAGCATAATACCAATTACTTCGTGTCCCTGTTCTTTAAGCAATGCTGCGGCAACCGAGCTGTCTACGCCGCCACTCATTGCAACGACTATTCGTGCCATTGTCAATTCCCTGTTTGATGTTACCTAAGTAGCTTATCTCTATGTAGAAAACGTACTTCCATATCTGACTTAGATGGTTTTAACTACAATTATTACACTTCATAGAAAAAAGGACTAGCCCACAAAACGGCTAGTCTTGGGAACCAGCGAACTCTCCTCTTCTTGCAAGAAGTCTAGCACATGGATATGAAGAAAGCAACATGCTAGGGAGTCCTTCCCCAGAAAAAAATAGGCGATGTGCAAGATCATATTAATGCTCAGGATGCGAAGTCTGGCTACCCATCAAGACACAGCGTCCTTGCTTAGCTAGGGATGCAAGTAATTCATCTTTATCATCTTCAGCAAAGAGCCATTCATTCCATGTTACCCGATCAGTGAAGAGAGCCCAGGCTACTGGAGCAACCAGCCTTCTCGTTGCCCGCATCAGTTCAACAGCATGCTGATAGCCCGGTTCCAATTCTGTGACTGCCGGGAGACCAGGATCAGACTTAGTAAGCGCTTCAAATGTACGAAGAGAGCAAATCTCTCCATTATTTACTTCACAAACGCAACCTAATGCCAGAACCTCACGTTCTTGATCATCGCCAGCTTCTTCGGCTATGCCCTCTGCATCCCACACTCCTACAAGCAACGCACAATGTGCAGGCAAGCGTCTAAGAAAAGCCTCAATCGACTCTTTCCTCCAACCATGCCAAGCATAAGACTCCTTTTCTCGATCAAGTTGCAGAGCACTATCTAGCAGTGGACGGATAGTATTCCATAACGAAGCTTCTGGATCAATTATGATAAATTCTTCTGTTAGCATTCGAAACTCCTATTAAAATAAATCAACTGGTAAATCCACTTTTTCCAGAATCTGTTTACATGCTCTACTGATTTCAGCGTTCAAAATCTGAGGTAGAATTGAAGCACATTATAACTCTGGAACACAAATGGTCACAAGAGGGAATCACCCAATTGCCCACTGGTTAAATGCTAGGGAATGCGCTATAATTGGGCAGAGCCATACAACAATACAAGCAAGGTTTGCACTTATTTCCAGGGCTCATTCTAAATCTTTACTTTACGAGGAAGGTACAAAACCGTGCCGTGGTGTAGATTTTTTATTCCAAAGATTGCTTCTCCAAAAATCAAGCCGGGTGATCCTGATTTAAACGATCACATCTCTTATGCTAAATGTATTAAAGGTCATGTGCTTAAGGACGCAAACGACTGGATTTGCTGTGAGAATTTACCAGCAGCCGATGCAAAATGCTGGCAAGAGGGCGGCGAAACATTATTTACATTGAGGCAGCAGCCAACAGCAAGAAAAACTCAGGAAGATGCAAATAAGCTCAAAATCCAGAATAAGGCCACGACACACAAGGTAGCTCCCTGAGGCCACATGCGTAAATCCGTCCATGCCTCATCTTCCTTATTTCAACTTGCGCCTGATCATGTGACACAAGCACAGAATGCTCTCCTCCAATGGTATGCACGCGAACAGCGCGATTTGCCTTGGCGTGCCACCAGCGATCCATATGCCATTCTGGTGTCAGAGATCATGCTTCAACAAACGCAGGTAGATCGTGTGTTGCCAAAGTACCAGCATTTTCTGTCAGCGTTTCCTACACTTGCAGACCTTGCAGCAGCTTCAACAGCAGATGTTATCTCTGCCTGGGTTCCACTGGGATATAACAGGCGTGCTATCAGCTTGCAGTCAATAGCCCGTCAGGTCATCGCAGAATATGGAGGACGTATTCCCGACACGATCGATGAACTTCTCAAACTTAAGGGAATCGGCCGTTATACAGCAGGAGCCATTGCTTGCTTTGCATATCGTAAGCATGTTGCAACTGTCGATACTAATATACGCAGAGTCCTCCATCGTATCTTCCTTGGACTAGAATATCCTGAACCCAAGGCTAACGATGCCCAAATGCTTAGTTTGGCAGAGCAAGTCTTGCCAGATGGCAAAGCCTATGACTGGAATCAGGCTCTTATGGACATGGGAGCAACCATTTGTACAAGCCATAATCCCCAGTGTCTAGGTTGTCCCTTGCAAGAGGCCTGTCAGGCCGCTCAAGAAATGAGCCAGTATAGCCTTTTCCCATCTGGGACTGTCTTACGTCAATTACGCAAAGTAGCAGAGAAGAAAACAAGCTATCAAGCTCAACCATTTACCAGCAGCAATCGTTACTTTCGTGGACGCATCGTCGATTTGCTGCGCACTCTGCCCGCAGACGAACGTATCTCCCTTGCTACCCTAGGACCGAAGATCAAACCAGAATTTAGTCCTGACGATTTTGCCTGGCTTCAAAAGATTGTCGAGGGCTTAGTGAGAGACGGCCTGCTTGATTACAACGAGGATGGTGTTCGGCTACCCTAGGAGGGGGTACGACGAGCACGATCAATCTGACTCCTACCTCTGATCAGCCGTGTCAAGCTGCCCGATTGGGGGTCTAAGGGGTTATCATAGGAATATACAAACCTACTCGCTTGTCTATATCGTGTATACTTAGAGCTGATACTTTCGCAAGCAATACGAGAACCACTTACACTATTTATAATGGAGGGAATAGATCGTTGCAACTCACAAGTAGAAATGACATCACCAAAAAATATCGCCATATCTTTCTCTCACCACACTTCGACGATGTAGTCTACTCCTGTGGTGGAACACTCGGGGTACAGGTCAGCTCTGGTTTGCGCCCTTTGGTAATTACTATTTTTGGCGGCCTACCCCCAGCCAACACGCAGTTGAGTCCATATGCTCAACATCTCCATGGCAAATGGGGTGCAGATCCTACCAAAGGGGCAAATGGGGTTATCGAAACTCGGCGCAAAGAAGATGCAGCAGCACTCGAGTATCTGCAAACCGACTATCTCTGGCTGGACTACCCCGATGCCATTTACCGTGGCAACCCGGCATACTATACAAGCGATCGACAACTGATCGGAGGTGATGTTCACCCAGCAGATCAGGCAATCGAGAAACAACTGGGTCAATTACTGCTTGACTTACAGGCAGGTCTACCCGATGCTGTCTGGTACGCGCCTCTCGGTATAGGCCATCACGTTGACCATCAGATCGTCTGTTCCGCCGCAGATCGCTTGGTTCAACACGGTACCACGGTCTATTTTTACGAAGATTTTCCCTATGTACTACGAGATGAAGCCCTTCAGGAGCGCATAGAAGATTTGGGCGTTAGTTACGAGCCTAACCTTGTCGAGATGTCGGAATTCTTGCCTGCACGGCAGGAAGCAGCACAGATGTATGCCTCGCAGATCATCACTAATTTTGGTAGCCGAGAGAATCTCATACAGAGCATGGACAAGTATACCCATAGCATCCGCCCAGTCGAGACCATACGCCTCGAACGCTACTGGGTAGCACGCTAAGACCCGCGATATAACACAGATA
>CBJMBI010000270.1:0-5738 GCA_966427955.1 uncultured Ktedonobacterales bacterium | reverse complement strand
AATCATGAAAGAGAAGCAGACCGTCTACTTGGTCAAAGTCGTGGGCTATCCTGGTGGGGTAGCGCTACGTAAGGTGTCACCAGCCGCAAAGTAACTGATGAGTTAAACGAGAGCCCCTTGTGCACAACCTCCTCCTGCTTTACTGAATGGGAAAGTGTTCCATTGCCTGATCATACTCCTTTTGCGCGTCAGCAAGTGAAAGCCGAGAGTAGATCTCCAAGGATTGCCGACTCTCATGGCCTGAGTAGGGTTGGATAAGGGCATCGTCGATCCCCTGCTTCTTGAGCCAAGTGAACAGGAAATGCCGCCATTTGTGAGGTGACATGGAACGAGTAATACCAGCAGCTTCTGCATAACGTTCCAGCATTTTACGCACTCCCCGATCCGTATACTTACGTTTCCGAACTGACTCAAAAAGATAGGTTGCCTGCTTCTCGCGCATCCGTTGTATGTGCAAGGCAAGCAGCTCTCGGAAAGAAACAGGGAAGGGGACAAGACGGTCCTTGTTCCCTTTCCCCTGGTTGATGCGAATCTGGCAACGTTCTACATCAACATCAACTAGACGAACTGCAACTAACTCACTTACCCGAACTCCTGTGTAGAACAAAGTTTTGATCAGGATCATATCAGTGAAGTTGCGTGTCTGCCAAACAACCTGATAAAACTGACGCATTTCCTCTTCGGTCGGCACTTCCGGCAAGCGATGTTCCACCTTCGGAACCTCCACCTCCAGTTCTATCCGTAAAGCACGGAAGACCCCTTTGAGATAGGTGTAATCAGGCCGTTCGGCCCTCAAATACTTCGCAAGTTCCTTCGCCTTTTGCTTTGGTGGGGTTCGATCAGTTGTCATAGTTGCCTCCTCAAATGCCGACAAACACAATCAGGCCAATGCGAGCCGCTTGGTCATATCCAGTTGTAACATGCCATATGGTTCGACATGGCTATAGAAGAGCGGAGTTAAACCTCGATAATCTTCCTTGGTGAGCTTCTTCTGCCAGTCACCATCCTTGAACTCTTCCTGAACCATGAGCGTATTAATATAGACCAGGGAGATCTGCAAGAGATGGAGTGCAAGCATCGAAATCTCCTGATCGTCTAGGCGGTTTGAATGAAATTCGCCTCCACGACCATAGTAAATAAATGAATTTGCACTATTCCAGTTCTCAACGACATTGAGAGCTTCATGTATTTCACGGCGTAGTTCCTCTGATTCAAGGTACTGGCAGAGGAAGATTGTTTTGATTGCACGACCTAACTCAGCAAGCGCCCTGTATGTTGGATGTTGGAGATTATTGCGAGTGAACCGCTGTAAAACTGCTTCTGTGTCTGCTATGCCAAGACGTAAGGCAGTCGCGTATTTGACCATTTCATCATACTGATTTCTGATGAGATCCCAATCGATGGTCTTGCTCAAGATAGGCTGCAAGTTCTCATAGTCTGAAAGATTGCCTGCCTCTGGTCGATACAACTTCTGGGAGGCAATGTTCTTGAGTCGTGGGAGCAGGCGAAAGCCGAGGAGATGGCAGAAGGCAAAAGCTACCTCGGACTGTCCGTGTGTGTCAACATAGTTTTTCTCGATCTGCGCACTGGTGCAATGACGCAACAGACCTTCGACCATCGACGCAACCTCTGAGGAAGAGCAACTCTTGAGCTGAGAGTAAATACAGGTGGACTTCTTTTCGACATGCCAGTAAATCATGATCCCTGGCCCCCGGTAGCGAATATGCCACTCGGTGAGCAAATTTTGGTTCGACGCTCCGAATTTCTTGGAGTCAGACGCACAGGCTGTCGTCCCTTCTCCCCAGATCTCCGAAAGCCTTGCCTCAAAGATGGCGTTAGCGACATGAGCAATAGCATTGCGTAACTGCTCTTTATGAATATAGCGGCTGCGCACGTAGCGCAAGTCTGAATACGTGGTACCTGGATCAGCACCCGGCAAGCGCTTAAAGCCGGTATTGGTTCCCAATCCATAGAGACAAAGGATCAGTCGTCGATGCAGAACATCACGGGGAATGCGTTCCCTGCTTGCCACACTTGTAAACAGATCAGCAAAATTGGTACGCAATGCCGTTTCTTTGAGCATATCCAGCAATGATGTCTGCGGCCAGCGGTTTCCAACGGCTTGTTTGAGGCTCACAAGATTGCGGGGTTCAGGCTGAGGAACAAGCGGAGAAAGGCAAATCGGCTTTTTGCGGTTTGGCATGAGCTTGATCTTGTTGCTGATGCGAGGCATCGCTGCGTTGAGCGAACGAAGTGCTTTCTTCATGTCCTCTTTGAGTCCCTCAATGAATTGGTCGGCATCGGTCGTCCGGTGAATGGCTTCGTAATAGGTGTCTCGCCTTGTGCTCCAGTCCGTTGGCAGATCGTTATCCGGGTTCCGGTAGCGATTAGCTCCTTCCACCCATATTTCTCTGACACGCAACTTTTCCCGCAGTGCTTGTAACACACAGACTTCATAATTGAGTCGATTAACGCGTTGCGTACCATCATCGTTCTTTTCTACGACGAATTCGCGCCACTTAGGAGCAACCACTTCTTTTATGGGAATGCTTTCATCCTCTGGGTAAAATTGGCGGGGACTGCGGACATAATCCTTGACCAGTTGGAGAGCTTGAATCACCGGACGGAAGAGTTCATTGTTGGAACGGAAATCGAGGATCTCAAGCAGTTCTGGGAGCATTCGCCGATAGTGGTGACTGTAGGAAGCACGCATGATCTTATGGACTTTTTGACGAAACTCCGGGCTTTTTGCCTTGTACTCTTTGATCACTTCTCGCAGAAGTTCTTCACTTGCTACAGGGAACACCACATCACGCACTTTGTCATCAGGATGCTCAACCGCTGCTTCAGCGATCCGGTAAAGCATTCCTTCTTTGTTCACCACCCGTTTATATTCGGCTATATACTCCTTTTCAACCTTCTTCTCGGCACGCACATCAATTTTATGAACGATTTGAATGAGCAGATCCACTAATCCGTCGGTAATTTCCTCTGCACGCATCACACACAAGGCGGAAAGCAAGGTCAGGCGTTTTGCCTTTGCATGTGCTGCCATGCGGGATGGCTCTTCGACACTGGCTCGATTGCGATAGATCGTCAGGACTTTGCGTGCAATACCAGCAAAGAGGTTAGGAGGTAATGCCAGTTCTCGAATCCGTCGCAGCTTTGCCATCTCTTCCAATATGGTTGTCAGCCCGATCTGTCCGGGATCTTGGCGGATATGCTCAAGTGTACCTGTGGTCTGCACTTCTGGTACTTGCGTCGCTTTTTCGGTTTTTTCCTCCTGCTCTTCCTTTTCACCCTCGATAGGAGTGGAAGTGGCAGCCATTTCAGTCAGGATAAGTGCTTCCAAAGCGGCTTGTGATGCTTCTGGCAGGCGGGAAAGAGTTGCATCATACAACTGTTGTTCAAAGGTGTGAGCCGCAGAACGAATCAAGCGGGTGAGCCGATCCGGAGTTGGTGCCTCCAGTTGCCTGCGTCGAAACCAAGCATATGCCTGTTCTCGCAATTGCTCATCCTTGTGCTCTTGGGGCAATACTTCATCCACAAGCCATGCTTTCATTTGTTCAGCATCTTCAACACTTGATTCACGGAAACCAAGCTCTTTGCGGATCTGTGCCCGATGATACTCAATGGTTCGGCCTTGCCAATCATATTGCAGATACGCTTCCGGGGCCACCTTCACTTGCGTTGCCAAAAAAGTGATAACGACGCCTGGCACCTCGTTCTTGTGCTGAGGAAAGCGACCCTCTTGCTGGAAGAACTTCAACAGAACCGCAAAACCTAAACGCGTAGTTCCGGTTTTGTTTCCCAAGAGGGCACGGTCATTCATATCTAAAATCCAGTGTTCAATTAATTCTTCAGTATTCCATTGTCGTTTCATTCAGAGAACTTATTTATCCTTCTTTCCATGCATTTATCGAGTTCCGAGAAGTGATGGAGTCGGTACTTTGGGCTCATGGATAAGTATATCGGAAGGCATCACTATGCTCAAGGAAACGTGGAATCGATGGGAAAAATGGGCCAAGTTCCTTTTCCTTCTGCCAAGTCGGAACTGAGGATATGAGAAAGTGTCAGTCTCACTGATTTGTTACTTTGCGGCTGGTGACACCTTACGTAGCGCTGGGCCGTGAACCATTGGGGGAGCCGAACAACACTGACTCATTTACTTGCCCCTGGGCCAGAGAAGTTCCATCGCAGTTGGAGGACAGAGACCCCCAACCTGATTGTCATCCAATCTTCTGCTTTGAAGCTCGACTCTCTGGCCCAATTATTGGCGCTTCCTACGAATATGCTCATTGCCACCACCTATCACATGGAACTCGCACGCCTCTACAGCACACAACAGCCTCGTCCTTGGTTTCTGAGTGAGACGTTTGTGTTTCACCTTTGTCCTGCCTGTATCGCAGAGACACGACTACTTCGACGAAGCTTGATCTTGCCACACATTACCATCTGCCTACAGCATCATGTTCGTCTCGTTGAACAGTGCCCATGTGGAATGCCGCTGCATCTCTTTCATCGACAGGATTCCCCATTTACTTGCTCTGGCTGCAAACGCGATTGGGCCGAATTTCCTCGGATTGAAGCCACTCCTACAGATCTAGCAAGAGAGCAGAAATTCTTGAGGTGGTATGCGTTTTTCTTCTCTCAGGAGGCTCCGCCTCTGACGCGAGAGACGCTCCAATTGCTGACAGGTTCGATTTTGAAACGCTCACTCGGCTCGCTGATTGCATTGCTGGTGGAACAAGGAAGTTCCCCACAAGATATGCTCAAATGAAGTCAGAAGCAAACAAGTGGTGTACATTTCGCTCGAAGATTGATGTCAAATTTTTCGACACGAATCTTCGAACAAGGGACTTCCTCACGCTCAAATTTGTTCAATATTTCATGTGAATTACCAAGAGACTCAGAAAAAATATACATAAGTTGGCTTCTCGAGTGGGTTTACAAGGAATCGATAAGCATGTGGTTCCGGATCGGCAAAGAAATGTCCCCGAATGGCCCTTGGTTGATCATAAAAGTCACCTGTGACCGATAGAGGTATTGAGAGATGGGAGGTAGATGCGAGTCCGCGCTTAGGGACATAAGAATAATTAATATCCCGGCTAGCTGTCGAAGAAAATCTGATATCCACAAACCACTTCTCCAAGGAGGGCAATCGCTTAAGGTGGGTTTCCACCGCTTGCATAGCCTTTTTCGTCAATTTGATGCCAGTCTGATAGGTGCTTGTCACCAATTCGACCCGAGGATGTTTCCCTTTCCAAGTCATCGTTCTGGCAAACTGGATAAGAGCGTCCACCGAATCGAGCAGGGAACCATTCCAGTGCTGCTCTAAAATGCCCCACAGCATCGCTCAATCGGGTTATATTTGCTGTGATATGGTGGATAATAGGCAAGACGGACGTTGATCTGATAATGCTGAACAAATTCCAGAAGACGTTTCATGAATTGGGTGCGCCGACTGTGATTCTCCGGGCCGTTGTCTAAATTGATGAGCAGCGTTTTGATCTGAGGAAAGCGCTCTTTGACGGTCTCCCACCAATTGACCAGACAATCAACCAAGCAATCACTGGTCACTTTAGAGGTTATCCCATAGAGAAAAAGGTCATCCAAGGCGGGCAGGAAAATCCCCACAGGTGTCACTTTTGCCTCTGGTTTAAAGTCATGGTCGGTGGCCTGAGTCTGGACGCGACTCTTTCCTCCTCGCGCAAATGGTCCAACTTTCACTGCGGCCT
>CBJMBI010000269.1:0-5744 GCA_966427955.1 uncultured Ktedonobacterales bacterium | reverse complement strand
GAACCTTACAAACGTTTGGTAGGGAGAAGGCAAGTAGCAATTCATTCAACCATAGTGGCCGAATGAAAACTACTCGAAGTTACTTAGCGGTAGGCAACTTCTGTTTCAAGAACGACTTGTTCAAAAACGACTTGTTCTTCCTCTGGGAGCATTTCGATTAATGGAACATGCTTCTTTTCAGTAATCTTGTTCTCTTCGTCAACGAAAACGATCTCTGGGACCAGATTACGAATTTCTTGTTCTGTGAATTGAGCATAACTGATAATAATAACTTTATCCCCTTCTGCGGTCAGGCGGGCTGCTGCGCCGTTCAAGCAGATGACTCCAGAGCCGCGTGCTCCTGCGATAGTATATGTTTCCAGGCGTGAGCCATTGTTGAGGTTGACTACCTGGACCTTCTCATAGGGATAAATGTTAGCTGCTTCTAGTAAATCCTGGTCAATCGTGATGCTACCGACATAGTTCAGATTGGCCTGGGTGACAGTGGCACGATGGATTTTCCCTTTGCACATAGTACGTAACATAAGTTTAATGATTCCTTTCTCATCCTCATTTTCTATTTGCTATAACAGCTACTCAGGAGGGCTAGGGGCGTTCCAGTGAGTTGGGCCCCGATCAGTGGTGACAAATCGCTTGAATTAACCCGCCCAATCGACACCTGAGTAGTTACTCCGACTCGTATTAATAAACGTCTCTATACCTGATTTGGAAACAGGATGGGAATAAGGTAACAGTGCATGTGAAATCTTACCAGTTTTCCTCCTCAGTTGTGGTTCCTTTCACGTTGTTTGGAGAACAGAAAGTAATGCTAGAGCATAGGCCTCGGAAACACTTTGGGCGTCGTGCATGGCTGCGCCCATCATGAGACGGTAGTGGCATTTCCAGCGACGTGCAGGCCAATCTGCAAGTTTGATCAGCGTGTAGGTTGGGACACGTGCTTCGAGTTCTTGCCGTAACCCAACTTCATCATAACATGTGATTCCGTAGCGTGTGAGTTGTTGTTGCATTGTCTCTGGAAGTGTTTCGGGCATAGGTGCTCCTAGTAGGCTAACCTAGGCTTGGGTTAGCAGAGTGAGCGCATAATGGCTCCTGCCTCTTCAGCACTCAATTTTTCAAAATCAGTTCTTGGCAGTTGGCGGGGGATAACGGAAAATGGCCCCGTCCAGCTGCGAGCATGTTTTTCCAAGCTATCCAGAGCCTCAAATGATCTCTGACGAGACTGCTCAACAATGGGAAAGTGTTGAGCTGCACGGTCATAGACCTCATGATCTTTGGTGTAGACACTGTAGTCTTGGAGAACCACGACGTCTATATAGAGGTCTGTGTAGATCATTTCTTGTGTGGTATTTGTATAGTCAGAGTTCGGCAGGACTATATCACAATAGCCGCTGAGAAAGCCTCCACTCTGGTCATACCCAATATGAATTGTAAACCATGCATCACGCCAGAAATAGGTTAACTGGTGCTTTTGCGAAATCCAGGTGCCAGATTTCCAACACATCTCTGTCCCCATTGGGGTCCAGACCACAATATACTGGTTACTCACTGGTAGATGATATCCATGCCAACTCGCCCACTGGTTGCCATCTACCAACAATTTCCTAATAGTTGTGCTAAGCAGCATGTTTATGACCCCTCTCTGAAAACAACCAGACGAGATTGTCACTACGATTATAACCGAAGTATGGGAGAGTGTACAAGGATGGTTTTAGAGCCTATCAAGACTGGCCAGTTTTGATAGTTGACATAACCAAATTATAATGTTAATATTATTATGTAAATATTTTTATTATTATATCGTAGTGCAATTTCGAATGGAAGAAGGGAGTGTCTTATGGGTGAGATAGCACGTCTGATGCAGCAGATCGAGGTAGAATGTGAAGCTATGAAACTAGCTATGACAGGTTTTCGTAGGGTGGCTTCTCATGATATTATTAATAGGCAGTATGAACAGCTAGGAGAGCATTATGAGTCTTTGGGTAAGCTTATTGGAGAAAAACAGGCAATAGAGGTCTTAATTGCTACTCTCGATATAGCCCTAGATAAGGAGGGACTCAAATTAAATGCTTCTCTGATGGACCATCCATTCTCTCAAGTCCTTTGAATTTCTCCTTTAAACTCTCTTTTCTAAAAACAATAAAAGTGGAACCACTTCTCTGTTTAGTTCACTACTTGCGCTGACACTCCCCTGGATAAATCACAGGGGCTTTCTTGGGCGGTCTAGTCAAAAGGGAGAGCCCACTGCGCAAAAGCAGTGGGGAGTGTCAGTCCTCTGGTTAGCAATCTGCCCTTCTAGCGAAGCTGTTCCTCTGGTGGGTAATAGGGTTGGCCAGACTGGTACCCTTGTCCGTAGGGCTGAGGTGGCTGGTAGCCCTGGCCATACGGTTGAGGAGGCTGGTAATGGGGTGGCTCCTGACCGGCTTGTGGTGAAGGCTGGTAATAGGGCTGGCCAGACTGGTACCCTTGTCCGTAGGGCTGAGGTGGCTGGTAATAGGGTGGCTCCTGACCGGCTTGTGGTGAAGGCTGGTACCCTTGTCCATAGGGCTGAGAAGGCTGGTAATAGGGCTGCTCAGGCTGGTGGCCTTGGCCATAGGGCTGGGAAGGTTGATTATAGGGTGGCTGTTGCTGCTGTGAGGTGAAACGCTGCCACAACTGATTACCTGTATTGAGCATAGCGTTCCATCCCGCTTGTGTACTGCCCCGAGAAACTGACTCCATGATAAAAACAGCTAGAACTACAATGGATAGGATAATAGCTATCGGTAACATGAGACGGAACAGTGCTATGGCTAGACCAAAGCCCAATGGGAAGATAAGTGGAAACCCTATTGGAATAATGTGAGGGAAAAACCGTATTCTACTATAATCTAGGCGATTTCTATTTCTCATCATGGATTGCTCCTCCGGTAACTATGGAAATTACTTTTTTCAATCGCAACTGCGCATCGCTTTCCTCTGATTTTCTTTTACAGACTCTTTAACGGGAAATCTGCTTTCCTCAAAAATTCCAATCTTTACTTTCAACTTCTAATAGTTATACGAATGGGGAGGTATGGAGTTATATATCAAACGCCGGAGCGTTTGACCTTGTAGCCCAGTGCAGCCAATTTTGTCATGACTTTGTCACAATGGTCGCCTTGAATTTCGATATTGCCGTCTTTGATTGTACCTCCAGAGCCACACAATTTCTTGAGTTGCTGTGCAAGCGCAGTCATTGTGGCATTGTCACCTGGCACACCGCTAATCACTGTAACAGTCTTGCCGCCTCGCTGCTTACGATCCCGCATCACACGTACGATGCCATCACTTTTCTTAGCTGATGTGCTAGGCTGATCACATCGGCAATGTTTATAGAGCTCTCCACAGGTGGGGCAGATGCTGATGCGTCCACTCTCAGTTGAATAGACAGTACGATCTGGCATAGTCGTTTCCTTCTGGTTATGTATAGAGGCAACATTGGCATTATAGCATATCGAAAGTCATGTTGAGGGTACTAGACTCCTAGGACAAATGGGGTAATGCCTTGGCTCCCTCTCTATCCCATTTGTGAGCTTATATGGTGCTCAAAATCCCAAAAATCTATCCAAAAATCTAACAGTTTTGTGATTTCTGGAGATTTTTGTAGATTTATCATTGCCACATGACCCATAGACACGTTATTATATGTAGGACATAACGAAGCTTGTCATAAATTCACTGGTGAAAAGGAATGTTCATGTACACACAGACACCATCCTCTGTTTCGTTTCAACAACAGTCTACTGGGCTGACCCGGTTTCTGGACGCCTGCCATCTTCGGCAGCCTGATGTCACACCAATCTGGTTTATGCGTCAGGCTGGACGCTGTCTGGCCGATTATCGTGATTTGCGCAAAAAGTATGATATTTTGACTATGGCGAAAACTCCTGAGTTGTGTACACAGGTTACTTTGATGCCTGTTCAGAAACTAGGGGTGGATGCAGCTGTACTCTATGCTGATATTATGTTGCCACTTGAGCCTATGGGCATCTCGCTGGAAATTGAGCCCGATCTGGGTCCCATCATTCATAATCCTGTGCGGACGATGAAAGATGTGGATGCTTTACGTGTAATTAATGCTGAGGAATCTGTTTCCTTTGTGATGGAGGCGGTGCGTATGGTGCGCCGTGAACTGGAAGGGAAGCAGGCGGTGATTGGTTTTTCAGGGGCACCTTTTACGCTTGCTTGCTATATGATTGAGGGTAGGCCATCGCGTGACTATAGCATTGCCAAGTCTTTGATGTATGGCCAGCCTGAGGTATGGCATGCGCTCATGACAAAACTAGCCGATGTGGTCTCTGACTATTTGTTGGCGCAAATCCGGGCCGGAGCAGATGTTGTCCAGCTCTTTGATAGCTGGGTTGGTGCGTTGAGTCCTAGTGTCTATCGACGTTTTGTCCTTCCCTACACGCAACGTATTTTCCGAGCCGTCAAGCAGACAGGAACACCGGCGATTCACTTTGGGACAGGGGCGGCTGCTCTCTTGCCATTAATGGCGGAGGCTGGCGGTGATGTGATCAGTGTGGATTGGCGTGTCGATCTAGATGAGGCTTGGGCACAGATTGGCTATGATCGTGGCGTTCAAGGGAATCTCGATCCAACTTTGCTTTTGACTTCTTGGCCTGTGATCAAGGCTGGAATGCATGATGTCTTGCGCCGCGCTGGCAATCGTCCTGGACATATCTTCAATCTAGGACATGGTGTGCTGGCTCCAACGGACCCTGATCTGTTGTGCCGTCTAGTCGATGCAGTGCATGAGGCAACAAGAAGATGATCAATAGGCATCTTGTTGGCGACTATGAAAAAGGTGCGGGTAAGGATCAGTCGAGAGTAAAGGTGATATTGATGACCTATGGTTCACCTGCAATGCTCGATGATATACCAGCCTATCTTAAAAATATCTACGGAGGGCGTGAACCCTCCGCTGAGGTTATAGCGGAATTCCGCCGCCGTTATTCACTGATTGGTGGATCGCCTCTGATTCGCATTACGAATGAGCAGGCTGCTGCATTGCAAGAAGAGCTGAATAGCCATAGTACCAGTGGTGCGGATTATCATGTAACGGTGGGCATGCGTTTCTCCCCACCATTCATTGCCGATGTTGTGCCTGAGATAGCGGCAGATGCACAGACTATAGTTGGCGTGATCATGTCGCCACAGTATTCACCGATCATTATGGGTGGCTATATGCGTACATTGCAAGAAGCTGTTGCCAAGCTGCATCGTGAGGATCTAGAACTCAAAATTTCCGGTGACTGGCATCTGCAACCGTACTTTTTGCAGGCTGTGGCTGAGCGCGTACAGCAAGCACTAGATCGCTTCCCTGCTGATGTGCGAGAACGTGTTCCGGTGTTGTTAACGGCGCACAGCATGCCCAAGCGTGTTGTGGAGAATGAACCTGATTATATCAATAATCTCAAGGAGACCGCTACCGAGATAGCGAAGCTCGTGGGATTACCTGCTGAGCGCTGGATGTTCTGCTATCAGAGTGCAGGACATACGCCAGAGGAGTGGTTGAAACCAGACTTTGCCGATATTATGCCCGAATTGCAACGGGCGGGACAAACGCATGTGTTGATTGCTCCCATACAATTTCTGGCTGATCATCTGGAGATTCTCTATGATATCGAGATCGCTGCACGTGCTCAGGCAGAAGAGCATGGTATTCAGTTTGCCCGCACAGAATCGCTAAATACGTCACCGCTGTTTGTTAAAGCACTGGCTGC
>CBJMBI010000268.1:0-5762 GCA_966427955.1 uncultured Ktedonobacterales bacterium | reverse complement strand
GGTGGTGCAGACTGGAGCGATGCTGGCTCGTTTGGAAGCGGCGCGGGAATGGGTACAGTTGCTGGCTCGGGTGCTGCTTTTATCAATTTGGTACTTGCCTGGCTAATATTCATATTGGCAACGAGAACCGGCATGCTACTATCATGATTCGCCACCGAAGCTGTCCCTAGACTACTGGAGCTATTGAAAGTATTGGCCTCATGCTTCAGAATTGGGTTTGATGGTGGTATTAACTTTTCACGCTGGTTTTCAATCACAGAAGGCGTCAGATCTCCAATGCTATATGTACCCTGGAAGGCTAGTTCAAATGCTTGCATGAATGCTTGCATATCAGCAAAGCGCTTGTCTGGGTCTTTGGCCAGTGCGGTAAAAATCACATTTTCGATAGCAGGCGGTATCCCAGGAATCCGGCCCGCGAGTGGTGAGAGCGGAGCGGTCATATGTTGTGCGACAATTTCAACGGCTGAGCCTTGGAACGGACGTTCCCCACTTAGCCATTCGTAGAGCACGATACCCAGTGCATATTGATCGCTAGCAAAGCATGGTTTCCCTTGAAGTTGCTCTGGAGCGGCATAAGAAATTGTACCGGCTATCTGCTCTAACGTCTGTGAACTGCTGCTAGGTGCGATAGAAGCGACGCCAAAATCGCTTAACATCAACTGTCCTTGACTGTCAATCAACATATTTTCAGGTTTGACATCTCGATGAATGACTCTCTGCTTATGGGCATATTCCAATGCGCTACCGATTTGACGCAGATATCCGACGACGGTGGGGAGTGGAACTTTCGTCGTGCGAGGGTGAAGCTGGCGTAACGTGCCTCCTGGCGCATAGGTCATGACCAAAAATGGTAACATCTTGTTAACATCAAAATCTAGCACTTTTATAATATGAGGGTGAATTAAACGTGCCAAAATACGCGCTTCTCCAAGAAAAGACGCAACCTCATCATCTGCCAGCCTGGTGTGTAATATCTTAATCGCGCTATAGGTTCCAAGATGGAGATGTTCGCCCAGATAGACATTGGCAAAACTACCACTTCCTAACAGCTTTACTAGGCGATAGTTGCCGATGCACTGGCCAACGATTTCCTCGGTCATTGGTGTGAATCCTTCGTCCATATCCTATGAGGAGGAGTATATCATACCTGTCAATATATCACTATAGAAGGGAGGAGTGATTAAAAAGTATTGAAAAGGAAAAGCTTCATCTGGGGTATATTGGACATTCGAAAACCGAAGGTGTAAAAGTATTGCATTGCTCGGTTGTCTTTCGTATAGCCATTAACTATTTACCGACGGAATATCCACAAGAACAAATTGACCAAGACAGTCAGTACAATACTTACGAGAATGCAGGTCACGATAGGGAAGAAGAAAGTGCTATTGCCGCGACGTATGACTACGTCACCTGGTAGCTTGCCAAAAAACGGGAGTTTTCCTAGTGCTATGAGCAAGAAGCCAATGATGGCAAGAATGATAGCAAAGAGCACGAGAATTTTTCCTAGGTTGCTTGGATCAGATGGTGACATCGTATTGGCCTTCCATTATCCATCTCGTATACTTTAGCTTCCCATTATACCCTATAGTATATCCTATTTTCGTTCTTGTATCAAATCCTGCCAGTCGAGTCCTCTCTTGGTCTGGGAAGCAATTCTGAGCAGTCCATGGATAGATGGGAATTTAAAAATGAAATAATTAACCTTGTGGAGAAAGATCATCTAGCAGTTGCTGAACAGTCACAAGGCAGAAGCCGCGCTGCTGGAGTTGCTCGATAATTGTTGGTAGAGCTGCTACCGTCTGTGAACGATTACCACCGCCGTCATGCATGAGAATAATTGATCCGTTTTGAGTCTGACTCAGCACACGCGAAATAATTGCATCTGTTCCAGGTAGTGCCCAATCGCGTGGGTCTACATTCCATGTTACGGTCGTCAGATTGAGACTTGTCGCTATATTTAACAAAGTTGAGTTATATGCTCCATAGGGTGGACGAAACAGTGTTGGCCAGATATGTGTAGTTTTGTGTACTGCATCATTGGTCGTTGTCAATTGCCAATTCATGCTTTCAGCAGTCAAGGTATTGAAATTGGCATGGCTCCAGCTGTGATTCTCAACCAGATTTCCTTGGTCTGCTTCTTGTTGCTCTAAGGTTGGATAGGCCTTAATTTGCCATCCAACCGTAAAGAAGGTAGCGTGGACATGGTAGTTTTGCAGAATAGCGAGAATTTGTGAAGTATAGGTTGGATTTGGCCCATCGTCAAATGTGAGGGCAACCTCAGGAAAATCCTGCCGCCCGTGTGCAAATGGGATCTGTAAGGGCACATTACTTGCAGGTAGTGGGATGCCGTTACACATATCTGGCGATGGAATGGGTGTCGGAGTTAGTGTTGGGGCTGGCAGAGCAGGGGTAGGTGTGACAACATCAGTCGGTGTTGGTGGCATAGAGGTGGTTGCATTTGTTGGCGCTACTCTTGACGGAGTCGAGGTAGGTGTAATCATTACGCTAGTCGGTGTTAGTGGCATAGAGTTGGTTATATTTGTTGGCGCTACTCTTGACGGAGTCGAGGTAGGTGTAATCATTACACTAGTCGGTGTTGGTAGCATAGTGCTAGATCTATTTACATATACTGATAGAGGAAATAAATAATTGCCCTTAAAAATGGCTTCTGCGCTATATGTAAGAAATCCTGTTGTACAGAAGAGCAAAGGACAGATACAGGGAATCAGGAGAACAAGCAATGCTGGTTTCTTGCGTCGATGCAACCGCAGCGGCACTGTTGGAATCCGGTCAATAGTTTCTAGAGGCTGAGATTGTTCCATCACTTGGGAGTACTTTCATAAATAGGTAAGCCTATTACCTCAAGTATACCAGACAAGAACGGTTTTTTCTAGGGAGAGAATGGTATATTTTGAGTAAGGTAAATGTGTTGCTGTTCTTGGCTGCAATTTGTATCAATTTTGTGTTTAAGAGAGGAGCGAATATGAGCTTACGCATTTCCCGTCAAGCCTATGCTGATTTCTATGGTCCAACTGTTGGAGATAGGGTACGCTTGGCAGATACTGACTTAATTGTCGAGGTTGAGAAAGATTTCACGGTTTATGGTGATGAGATTACCTTTGGTGGTGGCAAAGTAATTCGCGATGGGATGGGTCAGAATAGCTCTATGACACGTGAAGAGGTTAACGGTACGCTCGATCTGGTCATCACCAATGCTTTGATCATTGATCATTGGGGTATCGTTAAAGCGGATATTGGGATTAAAAACGGTCGCATTGTCAAAGTTGGTAAGGCTGGTAATCCTGATACCATGGATGGTGTTGATCCACAACTAGTTGTCGGCTCTGGTACTGAAGTGATTGCTGGTGAAAATATGATCGTGACT
This sequence comes from uncultured Ktedonobacterales bacterium, assembly GCA_966427955.1. Lineage (GTDB taxonomy): Bacteria > Chloroflexota > Ktedonobacteria > Ktedonobacterales > Ktedonobacteraceae > DASYAN01. Next base: position 2,377 of record CBJMBI010000268.1, on the reverse strand, counting down.
GCTGGAGGGATTGATACGCATATTCATTTTATTTCTCCACAGCAGATCTACGAGGCTCTTTCAAGTGGTATTACAACGATGATTGGTGGTGGCACTGGTCCTGCGACTGGAACCAATGCGACAACATGTACACCTGGTGCATGGAACTTAGCTCGTATGTTGCAGGCCGCTGAGGCTTGGCCTGTCAATTTTGGTTTTCTCGGCAAAGGAAACACGGCAACAGTTGCTCCCTTAGCCGAACAAGTGCGAGCAGGAGCCTGTGGTCTCAAGCTACACGAGGACTGGGGTTCAACCCCGGCTGCAATCGACGCCTGTCTTAAAATTGCAGATCAGTATGATATACAGGTGGCAATTCATACCGATACGATCAACGAGGCAGGCTTTGTCGAAGATACCATTGCAGCAATTGCTGGGCGTACCATTCATACTTACCATACAGAAGGTGCAGGAGGAGGTCATGCACCGGATATTATTCGCATCGCTTCCTATAGCCATGTGCTGCCTTCCTCAACTAATCCTACCATGCCCTTTACCCGAAATACCATCTCTGAGCATTTAGATATGTTGATGGTTTGCCATCATCTTAATCCGCAGGTTCCGGAGGATGTGGCCTTTGCTGAGAGCCGTATTCGGCCTGAGACAATTGCTGCTGAAGATATCTTGCATGATCTGGGTGTTTTTAGTATGATTTCAAGCGACTCACAGGCAATGGGTCGTGTGGGTGAGGTCGTGATGCGTACCTGGCAAACTGCTCACAAGATGAAGGTGCAACGTGGTCCCTTGCCGCAGGACTCAGATCGCAACGATAATTTCCGGGTGAAGCGTTACATTGCCAAGTATACAATCAATCCTGCCATTACCCATGGCGTTGCGGCATATCTCGGCTCTATTGAACCGGGCAAGCTAGCTGATATTGTCCTGTGGAAACCTGCCTTCTTTGGCGTCAAGCCGGAGATGATTATCAAGGGTGGTTTTATTGCTTGGAGTGTGATGGGTGATGCCAACGCGTCGATCCCAACCCCACAGCCAGTGCTTTATCGTCCCATGTTTGGATCTTTTGGTGGGGCAACAGCCGCAACGAGTCTGACATTCGTTTCAAAAGCTGCTCTGGAAGAAGAAATTCCGACGAAGCTTGGTCTAAAGAAAACTGCCGTTGCTGTTGAGAAGTGTCGCACAATCAAGAAAGATGATATGATTCATAATGCTGCTATGCCTACTATTGAGGTTGATCCCGAGACATATGAAGTGCGTGCTGATGGCGAACTGTTAACTTGCGAACCTGCTGAGGTTCTACCTCTGGCTCAGCGCTATTTTTTGTTTTAGAAGGATGGTCTTGTCATGTCCGATAACCAAGTTCTGCCTGCATTCAGGGTCGGAATTGCTGGCCCGGTTGGCTGTGGGAAAACAGCTTTGATTGATCGACTGAGTAAAAAGCTCTGGCCTCGCTATAATCTGGCTGTAGTTACCAACGATATTTATACGAAAGAAGATGCTGAATTTTTGCTCCGCCAGGGGACACTGCCGCCAGAACGTGTTCGCGGTGTCGAGACTGGAGGCTGTCCACATGCAGCTATTCGCGAAGATGCCTCGATGAATCTAGAAGCCATCGCTGAACTGGAGGAAACCTTGCCTGGGTTAGAGCTGATTTTTGTCGAGAGTGGTGGTGACAATCTCGCTGCTGCCTTCAGTCCCGAACTAGTTGATATCTTTATTTATGTCATCGACGTCTCCGGCGGCGACAAAATTCCTCGTAAAGGTGGTCCTGGTATCACACGTTCGGATCTGCTAGTGATCAATAAAATCGATCTAGCTCCTTTTGTTGGTGCATCGCTAGAGGTAATGGAGCGAGATGCACGCCATCAACGCGGTACTCGTCCTTTTATCTTTACCAATCTTAAAAATGATACTGGCTTAGATGAAGTAATTGTTTGGCTTGAGCAGCAGATCAAAATTCCCGTTGAGCAACGCCGCCCTGCTATCAATGCCCATGCTCCCTATGTGGGGCGATCACATAGCCATGATCATATGCACGATCACAAACATTAGACATATCGTGAGATAACTACAAGAGTGCAAACTTCCAACGAGACCGACAGTTTGTATGCCTGCACTATCTGCAATTGAAGTGCAGGTAAAACCAGGATCAAGGGCAGATGGGATTTGATTTTCTGGGCTGGACGATCCGACACCGTAGGCAAAACGCATAATTGATGTCTTAATCCCCAGATTTGGGCCTCCACTATTTCGGGCGAGTTCTTTTTGTCAGGTATTATATATGATATATTTGATCGAGTATATCAAAATTATCTATATTAATAAAAAAAATTGATGATAGTAATAACATTGAAGAATGAATAAGGCTATGGTACTCTTTAAT
>CBJMBI010000267.1:0-5770 GCA_966427955.1 uncultured Ktedonobacterales bacterium | reverse complement strand
GACCCTTTTGCCAACCCTCTTGCTGACCCTTTTGCCAACCCTCTTGCATGATCGCTTGATACATTGGATCAACGTGTAATAAATCATGTAACATACTATACATGTTGCTATACCTTTCTATTAACCATTCACGATCTGCTAATCCGAACTCCTCTGTAGAGCGATCGAACATTGCAAGCGCTAGAGTGAAGCCTGCCAAAGCTAGATCCTCGTTTTCTTTGGTATTCAGCTTACTCAACATTAATTCTACATTCTTACGCGTTGCCCCTCCTTTGGTTAACGGAAGCAGCGCTAACAGAGCTACTTCACCTCGATGGAGAATGTCTTCCGCCAAGAACTCTCCGACCTCAACTACCCGATAATGAAATTTTAACACATCACCTTCGATCGGTTCAGTCCAATGCAATGGCGGCGGCTTCATTCTACCATCGTTCAGCAAATGAACAACACACGAAAGAACTGGACGCTTCAACTCGCTTCTTGCTAGAACATTGTACCGTAGAAGACGCTCTGGCATCTCAGAATCATGGTAGGTTTCGATCTCAAAATGTATCAGGGCTTCTTGCCCATCTACTTCAATACCTAGCAATTTGTCGACTTCTAATTGCCAATTTTTTAACTTTTCGGGTCGCTGATTTCCTGTAAACCGAACTTGCTGTTGCGACCCTTGCAACATAAAGTCAATGAACGCCTGTGGGTTTGCATGCACTAGCTTACGCATGCTGTTCTCCCATTTGCCCATGCCACTTTGACTCCTAAAAAATATTCTTTTTCCCCACTATCCATATTCAAGATATTCGACTCGCATACATCCCAATATGAAACTAGTGCCCTATGCCGATCACTATACCGAATTTACGTATTTCTGTCAAGTAGCTTAAACAGAAGTTTTCCTTGTGAGTAGACGTTCCTATTGATGTGTGCTATAACGTCTATAAAGAGCTTTTTTTGATAAAGGAGACACTTTCTATGAGTCTCGATCCATCACTGCCTCCGTTGAAGATTCAAGCTAACATGGTCATTCGCAATATTGGCCAGTTAGTGACCATTGCACAGCAACCTATATCGGGAGCTACTGGACCATTGCAAGTTATTGAGCACGCCGCTATAGCTATCCACAATGGCACCATTGTTTGGATAGGGCCAGACGATACAACAGAGCCATTATTTCAGACAGACGAGGCAACTAATGAGCAAGATATTTCAATCATAGATGCTGAAGGTGCCGTTGTTACGCCGGGCTTTGTCGATTCACATACCCATCTAGTCTTTGCAGGTAATCGTGCAGAGGAATTTCACCTGCGGCATTCGGGAGTCAGTTATACCGAATTGCTGGCACAGGGACGAGGCATTCTTACTACTGTAGAGGCAACACGTAGAGCAAGTACAGAGACACTATTGAGACTAGCCCAAGCTAGGTTGGAGACTATGCGCCTTCATGGCACCACAACTGTTGAAATTAAGACGGGCTATGGTTTGGACAGAATAACGGAGGAAGCCTGTCTACGCATTATCAATATGTTGATGGCACAAGAGAAAATGGCTTGTACTCCACAGACAGAGATGCGTGTAGTGCCGAGTTTCCTGGGTGCACATGTCCTGCCACAGGAATATCGGAATCGGCGTGAGGCATACATAGATCTCATCACGGAAGAACTGTTGCCTTCATTTGTCGGTTTGGCTCGTTTTTGCGATGTCTACTGTGATCACGAGGCCTTTACACTAGAGGAATGCCGTCGTATTCTGACACAGGCTAAGGAACTTGGCTATCAACTCAAAGTGCATACTGATCAATTTAGTCCATCCGGTGGTGCCCGCCTAGCAGCAGAACTAGGTGCAACCTCTGCCGACCATCTGGAGTATACCAGTGATGCCGATTTAGATGCATTGCGTGAGGCTGGAGTGGTTGCAACGTTGTTGCCTGGTACTTCCTATACATTACGTCTGCCTTATCCATCGGCACGACGTTTCATCGACCATGGACTTTATGTGGCACTGGCGACAGATTTTAATCCTGGAACCTGTTATTGTGAGAATATGCAGACAATCATTGGATTGGCAATGTCAGCAATGGGAATGTCATTGGAAGAAGCATTGACCGCGGCAACGATTAATGGTGCACGTGCCTTGGGATTGCAGGATCAGATCGGTAGTCTTGAGGTGGGGAAACGTTGTGAACTCGCTTTCTGGTCACTCTCGGATTATCATGAGATCGGTTATCACTTTGGCATCAATCAGATTCGTACAACCCTGGTGGTACGCTAATTTTTATTGAGCAACAATGTTTCACGTGAAACATTATCGAGAAGGAATCATATTTAGGCTGCCACAGCAATGAAGCTTTGAAAGGACTACTTCTATGACGAAGGCAACTCCTCTATCTAATCAACAACCTGCTCATCAGGTTACGATCAATGGACAAGCACTCACACGAGCTGAAGTTATCGCTGTAGCTCGACACTCCACTCCTGTCTCATTAGGTGAAGATGCAATTGAACAGATTCAGGCTGCACGTGCGGTGATCGAGAAGATTGCAGGAGAAGGGCGGACAGTCTATGGTGTCACTACGGGATTTGGGCATCTGAGCACGGTGCATGTTTCACAAAATCATTTGGTAGATTTGCAACATAATCTGCTACGTAGCCATGCAGCAGGCGTTGGTGATCCTCTGAGCGAAGAAGAGGTGCGTGCAATGATCACATTACTTGTTGCCAGTCTAGCACGTGGCAAGTCTGGTGTACGTGTGGAAGTTGTTCAGTTGTTAATCGCATTACTCAATCAACATATCTCTCCGCTTATTCCTTCTCGCGGCTCTCTTGGGGCTAGTGGGGATCTCGCACCGCTAGCCCATTTAGGACTGGTACTGATCGGTGAAGGTGAAGCAATCTACCAGGGCCAGCGTTATGGGGGAGATGAGGTACTGCGTCTGGCCGGATTGACGCCACTACACTTGCAAGCTAAAGAGGGATTAGCCCTGGTCAATGGGACACATCTCATGGAGGCTATCGCACTCCTAGCAATCACAGACGCCGAAATTCTACTTGCGAGTGCTGAAGTCGCCTGTGCCATGAGTATTGAAGGATTAATGGGGAGCCATGTGCCGTTAGATCCACGTATTCATCGCAGTCGTGGACAAGTTGGACAAGAGATAAGTGCTGCTCATCTGCGTGAACTTGTTGGCCATAGTGAGATTAATAGTAGCCATCAGCATTGTCCACGTGTCCAGGACCCTTATACGATGCGTTGTGCTCCACAAGTCTTTGGAGCCATCCACGATGCTCTCAAGTATTGTACGGAGATCTTTGAGCGTGAATTAGGAGCAGTCACTGATAATCCTCTCATTTTTGCTAGTGATGGAGATGTGCTGAGCGGAGGAAATTTTCATGGGCAACCGCTGGCTCTGGCACTTGATGTACTAGCGATTGCTCTGACTCAACTGGTGAGCTTTTCAGAGAGACGTATCTATAGCCTGATGGGACCACATGCATGGGATCCTCAGCAAGCACCAATGTTCCTGACTCCAAATCCTGGACTCAATTCAGGTTTCATGATTACTCAGTATGTTGCGGCAGCTCTGGTCAACGAATGTAAAGTTTTGGCGCATCCTGCTAGTATCGACTCTATCCCCACATCGGCTGGAATGGAAGATTTTGTGAGCATGGGTGTAACATGTGCTCACAAAGCTCGGCAAGTCCTCGAATTGGCACAACAGGTCATTGCCATTGAACTATTGTGTGCCGCCCAGATGCTGGAATTTCGTAAGCCGTTTCGACCCGGCATCGGCGTACAGCAGGCCTATGAACTCGTGCGTGCCCACGTTCCCATGCTCAATCAAGATCGTGTGCTGGCAGGAGATATTGCGCTCTTGACCAAAGCAATAAAGGAGGAAGCGTTCGCAACTGTCCTTCTGGACAATGTTTCACGTGAAACATTATAGCTACCTTTTGTGCATATGGATCAGCGCATGATCTCCCCCCCATTGACTAAAATGGTCTGGCCTGTAATGAAAGATGCCGCTGGCGAAGCGAGGAAAAGCGCCGTATTTAGGATATCTTCAGCGGTCCCCCAGCGTTGCATAGGAATTTCTCGTATGGCTTTCTGACGCGTGGCTTCAGATAAGCTCTTTGACCATTCGTTCTCAATGCGACCAGGGGCAATGCAGTTCACGCGTACACTTGGGGCAAATTCCGAAGCCAGACAGCGCGTCAGGGACATAATGGCTCCTTTACTAATAGCGTACATCTGGTTAGGCAGACCTGGTGCACCATCCAAGGCACGATCCCAGCCCGTGGTCAGGATACAACCACCGTCTCGCATGTATTGTGCCACTTCGCGGCAGCAGCGCCAGGTCCCCATGATATCAACTCCCACCATTCTTTCAAAGACCTCAATTTCACTCATCCCCTTTGTTTCTGTGCTGTTGGCACTAGCTCCGGCATTGTTGATCCAAACATCGATCGGACCTAGTGTGGAGTGAGCTTCGTTGATCAGACGTGTAATCTCTTCGGGCTTACAGAGATCAGCTTGCGCAAGGAAACCATTTCCTCCTTGGGCCCTGATTTGTCCAATGACTTCTTCTGCTCCTCGGCTCGAATGCGCATAGTGGACCAAGACTGTTGCGCCTTGAGCAGCAAAACCCAATGCGAGGGTACGTCCGATGCCACGACCTGCTCCGGTGACGACGACTGTTTTTCCCTGGAACATCGAGATGGTCCTCCTTCTTTGAAGCATAATGTTTCACGTGAAACATTTGATCTGCAGCTATCTTTGCTTCTTGCAACCCCTTCTGCTGTGTGCTACACTGTTAGCATCAGCCAGAATAATGTTAAAGGCAATGTAGCCTTTTCTCTGATGGCTGTACGGTGGAGTACACGAAGGGAGTTCAGCGAAGAATGTATCATGACGCTTCTGGGGATTCCTCTCCCGCACCCACAATATCATTAGATGCTCAGCGTGTAATTCTCCGTCAACTTCGCAGTGCTATCCTACAACGCTATCGTCCTCATATTCAAGAAGGTGCTGGTCCTATTCGTGTTATGGCTCGTGTTGTATCTGAGTTGGAACACGAATGCCGTAAACATGGCATTGATGAAGATATTATCCGTTCGGAGATTGTGAATCGTACTATAGGTGATATAAATTTGCGACTTGTCACTGAGTGTGAGGGAGAGCCAGGTGGTCCTGGTGATTACCGCCATCTGGCAGATGAAATGGGAGTTGCCCTTCCCCAGGAGCAACTCTGCGGTTATACTGCGACCGGAGAGGCCTATCTCTGGTTACGTGCGCAGATGATGGAATGTGAGCGTCTGTTGCTGGCGCACCACCATGATCTACGTATGTATGATATCTATGGTACGGGTAATCCACTCCTGCGTTCATGGCTGACCTGTGAGATGCAGCAATGGGGCATTGATGTGCAAGTTGAGCAAGTATACTTGAGCTTGGGAGCAATGGATAGCATTGATAAGGTTCTGCGCGGTCTGATACACATGTATCATGAACAAGGTATCTACGATGCGGCGGTACTCTTCCCTCAACCGGGCTTTCTTGTGCCGGAATGGCAGGCCAGATCTTATGGCTATCGGATACACAAGTACCCGACGTTGCCCGAGTACCGTTTTAAGTTGACCGGGGAGCAACTTGATCAGATGCTGCAAGCAAATCCTGACATTCGTCTCCTCTACCTCATGGTTACTAATAATCCAACCACTTTTGCCTATACTCCCGATGAATTGTGTGCTATTCATGCCATTCTGAAGAAATATTGTTC
>CBJMBI010000266.1:0-5772 GCA_966427955.1 uncultured Ktedonobacterales bacterium | reverse complement strand
TGAGACTGCTGCCAGAGAGGACCATCCCCGTGTTCATATTCTTCAGTCATTACGGGCACCCAGTTCGCTTCGAGTGAGAGTTCGGTATCGATTGAAGGAGCCTCCGCTGGTAATACTCTGACGGTAACTGCTAACTCACTATCAGCTTTGCCACGAAATATTCCTCGCGTTGGTGGTACATCTGCATAATCACGCCCAACCGCTACGCGAATGTGCCGTTGAGCAGCCACAGTATTGTTTGTCGGATCAAATCCTACCCAACCAAGATCTGGCAACAAGGCCTCCACCCAGGCATGGGTAGCTCCATTCACAGAACGATCACGTTTATCAGATGACTGGTGAAATAAATATCCACTAACATAGCGGCAGGGAATACGCAACTCACGTCCAAGAGCAATCATAATATGGGCAAAGTCCTGGCATACCCCCTGACGTATTCGTAAGGCATCATCAATAGGCGAGTCAACACGTGTGTTCTGCTTAACATACTCAAAATGCTCATAGATGGCTGTATTTAGGCTGCGCAGAACTGTCAATGGGTCATCACGTCGCTGTAGACCTAGTTCATGTACAAGGCCATCCAATAGCTCACTCGGACGGATAAAATGGCTTGGGCTGAGCATATCCCAAAACTCATCATGAGCATTCAAAGCATCAAGCCTATCCCAAGCCTCAGGGTCGAGTCTAACGGGGAGATCTGGTGGTTCATTGACCTCCACCATAGCTTTGGCAGTGATAGTCAGGTGAGTATGACGATTAGGAATATCAAAGTGATGCACTCTATTACCGAGATCATCACGGTAGGATAGAATCCGTGACTTGGGACTCGTGGTCAAGTCAAAATCAAGGCAACGCTGAAAGCCCTCACTACGGGGCTGTATACGAACCTCCATGACACTTTCCGTGATTGGTACACTATAGCGAAATCTAGTGATATGCTGAATGGTATAATACATTGCTCGATTGGCCTTTCAAACCATTTGCACGCAATAAGATGACATCATACATCAAGATTGTGCCGTCCTCTCAGAGATAACAGCCGCATCGATCGGGTAGAAAATATACGTCTGATAGATCGCACTATGAATATGCGCACACTGCTTCTGAATATTCTCCAAGTAAGAGTGTATATTCTCATCTATGACATCTTCAATCTGATCGTAGTCTAGCGCTGCAAGCATGCGCCCTGCAAGACGCTCAACACGCGAAGTATGGCGAGCACTTCTCGCTCTTGCTAGAGCTTGCAAAGCACTATGAATCATGGCAGCAGCAAAGCGTATCGAACGGGGAGATTCAGCATTCAGAAGAAGGAACTCTGCAATACGACGGGAATGAATATCTGCCGCTGTATAGACTTTACAATACACCTCGAATGCACCACACGAATGCAGTAGGCTAACCCACTCTAGATAATCCAAGTGATCAGATTGGCCAGCATCTGTCCCTTCCTCTTTTGCCTGCGAAGCCGTGAGAAAGTGAACGTCCAAATTGGCTGCTGTTGCCCATGCACGCTCTAGAAAGCGACCAACACGAATAAAATGCCAACCCTCATCATGTAACATGCTGGAATCAGTGAGACCTTGAAAAAGCTGAACCCCTTCTTTGACCTGCGCCAGAAATTCATGCCGCTCCGAGAACCACATATCTTCTATGCTCGTACGCTTAATATATAAGAAGAGGCGATTGAGCTGCTCCCACATCTCAGAACTAATGCGCTCACGGACCTGTTGCGCATTATCGCGTGCAGCGGCAATGCAAGATATGATAGAAGAAGAATTCGTAGTATCAAAAGTCAGAGCCTTGGTCACACTATAAGTATCATCTACCTCTTCATCGAGATGCGCAATACGCAGGCTGTCACACAGACGATTCCAGCGTTGCATGGTATATTCAGATTTTTGGTCAAGCAGATGAGAGAGACATACATCAACAAGGCGGGCAGTATGCTCAGCACGTTCTAGATAACGGCTCATCCAGTAGAGATTATCAGCAACTCGTGAAAGCATGCTTCTTTAAAACCTTTCCCTCACACTATCATCGATCAATCGATCAAGAACCCATGTATCCTTACTTCCTCCACCTTGCGATGAATTAACAACAAGTGAGCCACGTTTGAGAGCAACACGAGTCAAACCTCCCGGCACAATTGTTATGCGATCTCCGTACAGAATAAAAGGGCGGAGATCGACATGGCGGGGCTCAATATGGCCATTCGTGAAGCAGGGAGCACACGAAAGCGCTAAAGTTGGTTGTGCAATGTAATTTCGTGGATCGGCAATAATACGCTGACGGAACTCTTCTCGCTGAGATGCCGTGCTATAAGGGCCAATGAGCATACCATAACCACCTGACTCACCAACAGCCTTTACTACCAGAGAGTCTAGATGCTCCAGTACATAACGACGCTGCTGATCATCAGTCAACACATAGGTCTCGACGTTCTGCAGTATTGGGTCCTCTTGCAGATAATAACGAATGATTGCTGGCACATAGGAATAGAGCGCCTTGTCATCAGCCACGCCTGTTCCAATGGCATTAGCCAATGTAACATTGCCCGCTCGATAGGCATTTAATAGACCTGGAACGCCCAGCGTCGAACCAGGTTGAAAGGCCAGAGGGTCCAAATAGTCATCATCAATACGGCGATAGATGACATCAACTCTGCGCAAACCACCAATTGTGCGCATATAGACAATATTATTATGGACTATCAAATCACGTCCCTCTACCAGCTCGATGCCCATCTGTCTGGCAAGAAAGGTGTGCTCAAAGTAAGCAGAATTATAGACTCCAGGCGTCAGTAAAACCACAGTGGGATCAATACGACCAGAAGGTGCGAGGGATAGAAGCGTGCTTAGTAGAGCCTGACCATAATGACCAATTGGTTGCACACCATAACTATCGATCAAAGATGGCAGCACACGTTTCATCACCTCACGATTAGTAAGCATATATGAAACACCACTGGGAACCCGCAGGTTATCCTCTAGCACAGCAAATTGCCCATCGGGTAGCCGCACCAAGTCTGTTCCAGCGACAGCGATATATCTATCATGTGGAATGTGTAAACCACGCATCTGGCGGCGAAGATGACGACAGCTATAAACAAGCGTACGTGGAATTACCCCATCTGATAGAATATGCTCATTGTGATAAATATCTTTGAGGAAGAGGTTAAGGGCTGTAATGCGCTGTGTCAAACCCTTCTCGATAGTCATCCACTCCTCGTGCGTGATGATGCGCGGCAGGAGATCATAGGGCCAGACGCGTTCTGTTCCCTCTTTACTGCCATAAACAATAAAAGTAATGCCCTGATTGAGAAACGCCATATCTGCAGCATGTTGACGCTGGTGGAGTGTCTCTAAGGGCATTTCTCGCAGGCGGTTGTAGAGTTTCTTATATGCTGGGTGTGGCTTGCCTTCAGCATCAAACATTTCATCGTACACCTTGTCAAAGGAGTAGCCAGAAAATGGGGACGGCAAAGTAGAGCTTCCAGAAGTATCGGATAGTAGCATAGTTAGCCCTCAAGGTGTAGGAATAATGGTGAAAAAAAATACAAACGCCTCACACAGTTGTTCATGTGAGGCATCATAGCCATGAGCTTTCTCTGCTGGGTAAAGCTTATCTCTCTAGTAAAATAGTACCTAGAAGAGATAGGTTTTGTCAAGGCAAGCTGAGAAATTGCTGCGTAAGTCTGGCCGCAGAGCAATGCAGTTACAGGAATCGTCTAATAACTAGACAGTATGGACATTGTTGAAACGATAGATTATAATTAGTCAAGCGAAAAGTGTTACTAATCTAGCAAGGAACAACAAGAACAATGCATATTCGAGTAGGATGCGAATTCCGTTATGAGGCAACGTGGCCTACTCCAACGGTCATGCAGGTTCAGCCATACCCGCATGAAAAAGTGCTTGAAGAAGATTGGCAGAGCTCCCCTGATCTTTCTATACATGCATATAACGACATCTATGGCAACCATTGTCTGCGTTTCACTCTTCCCGCAGGAGAGAGCATCCTCCGCTATGACGCGCTTGTCGCCGTGTCAGGCGAGTATGATGAGATTGACCCTAGCGCCATCCAAATGCCTGTAGAGGATTTGCCAGACGACGTTCTGCACTATACGCTTCCAAGCCGATTTTGTCTCTCTGATGTGCTCTCAGATACGGCCTGGCAACTGTTCGGACAAACCGAACCCGGGTGGGCACGCGTGCAGGCAATCTGTGACTGGGTGCATAATAACATTCAATTCCAGTATGGCACAAGTACATCGATCACAACAGCATCTGACGTATTTGAAAAGCGTATAGGCGTATGTCGGGACTTCACTCATCTTGCCGTTACCTTTTGCCGAGCCCTTAATATTCCTACACGCTATGTCTTTGGTTACCTGCCAGACATCGCAGTACCTCCTCCTGACACCCCAATGGATTTCTGTGCCTGGATGGAAGTATACCTGGGTGGGCGCTGGTGGACATTTGATCCACGCAATAATACACGCCGGATCGGTCGGGTCCTCATTGGCAAGGGACGTGATGCACTAGATGTTGCAATGATTACAACCTATGGGAGACCAAATTTGCAACAGATGACGGTTTGGGCAGACGAAGTGCCTTCTGCATCTAACAACGATATAATGCAGGACGAGGCACAGAAAGAGGATATCTCCACTTTATGAAGAAAGGTTTATCCCATCTTCGAACACTGTCGACCATTGAGCCATTCAACCACAATCAAGTAGAATGGCAACGCGTCCGACGAACAGGCTACTTGATCTACCAGTATTTGCACTATGAATACCCTGGCCCAATTCAGGATCTCAATCAGCGTCTGATGATACTTCCCCCAGAACAGTACGGTAACCAACGTCGCATCGACTATCGCGTAGAAGTATCTACACCGACTTTTGAGTTATTCAGCAAGCATGACGAGTTCAATAATGAAGAGATCAACCTGCTGATTTCGCAGGTTGATCAATCAATTGACTTTGAAGCCTGGATTCTTGTAGAGCGCAGCACAGAGAATAAATCGCATTATCTCTCTGCAGATTGGCTGATAGATACACGCTTATTAGAACCTTCTGCATTGACTCAACCAGACGCTGTATTGCGACAAATTGCAGCAACCTTGCTCGCGAGTGGGGCACAAGAGCTAGCTTTAGCACAGCAAATCAGTGAGTGGACACATCAAGCACTACGCTATACTCATGATGTGACAAATATTCATACAACAGCCGCAGAGGCACTAGCTTTGGGCCAAGGTGTCTGTCAGGACTACGCCCATCTCATGATCGTACTCTGTCGTCTCTGTGGCTTGCCTGCACGCTACGTCTCAGGTCATATGCTGGGTGAGGGAGGTACTCATGCCTGGGTTGAAGTGCTCCTTCCTGTAGCTGGAAGTCCTGAGCTAGCAATGATTGTGCCCTTTGATCCTACCAATGGGAGAACGACTGGTTTGGACTACGTGACAATTGCAGTAGGGCGCGACTACTATGATGTAGCGCCGACATCAGGAACGTTCCGCGCTGCTTATCGTGGCCAACTCACTGCTCAAAAGCGTGTTAGTCTGACATTGTTGGAATATGAAGATATCCAAACAGAGGAATGCTGATACCCTAATAAGTTCCATTTGTCTTCATGTTTGCGTGTATCGTAAGACTGGAGGGGATTGGGTGGACACTTGAAGGATCTGTCGATGACTCCTCTGTGCCTTCCTGACAGGAGGACTTTATCCCGTTTGTTGACTTTTTTGGGCTGCTCGAACGGTACGCCT